>DATKDD010000183.1:0-17455 GCA_035512875.1 Gemmatimonadaceae bacterium
TCGCGCGATCGCGCGTTCATGCGCCGGGCATTGGCCCTCGCCCGTCGCGGGTGGGGGCAGACGGCGCCGAACCCAATGGTCGGCGCCGTCGTCGTTGCGGGAGACAAGGTGGTGGGCGAAGGTTGGCACGAGCGTTTTGGCGAGGCGCACGCCGAAGTGCACGCACTGCGCGCTGCGGGTGGATTGGCTCGTGGCGCAACGGTTTATGTATCCCTCGAGCCGTGCGCCCATCACGGAAAGACACCTCCCTGCGTCGACGCCCTCATCGCCGCCGGGGTGGCTCGCGTGGTCTGTGCCGTGCGTGATCCGACTGTGGCAGCGCTCGGTGGCGCGGAGCGCCTGGAGCAGGCAGGGATCCCGGTAACCATGGGCGTCGAGGAATCGGCTGCGCGCGAGCTCAACGCGCCCTTCTTCCAGCAGGCCAGGGAGCCGTGGCGGCCCTTCGTCACTGTCAAGCTAGCGCTCTCGATGGATGCAGCCGTGGCCGACGCATACGGCCGCTCCAAGTGGATCAGCGGACCCGCCTCACGTCGCGAGGTGCACCGTCTGCGCGCGGGCCACGACGCCGTCGCCGTTGGGATCGGGACCGTGCTCGCCGACGATCCATCGCTGACCGTGCGAGGTCGCGAGGCGCCGCGCGAGACGCCGCGGCGGATTGTCTTCGATCGGCGCGCACGGCTGCCGCTCGATTGCAGGCTCGTACGAACTGCGACGGATACACCCGTCGTAGCGGTGGTCGCTTCGCACGCGGACAGTCTGCGTGTGAGGGAGTTGGAGCGCTCCGGCGTGCAGATCGTGGTCGCGGACGAGCTTTCCGCCGCCTGCGTTTCGCTAAAGGAGTTGGGAGTGCGCAGCCTATTGGTGGAGGGCGGTGCCGGGCTGGCGTCGGCGTGGCTCGCGGAGTCGCTGCTGGACCGCCTGATTATCTTTCATTCGCCGCTCGTGCTGGGTGCGGGCGCCAAATTGGCGTTCGCGGGCGTTCCTCCCGAGGAGCTGGCGCGGGCGCGCCGCTTCGAGGTGCTGGCGCGGAAGCGCTTCGGGAGCGATCTCATGACAGTGTACGCACCGGAGGGGAGTGTTCACCGGGCTGATTGACGACATCGGGGTCATCGAGCACGTGGATACGAACAGGGCCGGGCGTACGTTCGGCGTGCGCTGCGCCTATCGCGATCTGATGGCCGGAGAAAGTGTCGCGCTCAACGGCGTATGTCTCACCGTGCGTGAGCACGGCGAGGGATGGTTCACCGCGGCCGCGATACGCACCTCGCTCGACCGAACGGCGATGAGCGGCTGGACGACGGGCCATCGGGTGAATCTCGAGCGGGCGCTGCGTGCCGGCGACAGGCTCGGCGGTCATCTCGTGCAGGGGCACGTCGACGGCGTCGGCACCGTGGTCGCCACGTCGTGGCGCGAGGATGCACTGCTGGTAAACATCGACGTGCCGCCGGCGCTGTTCGCGTTGATGGTTCCTCTCGGATCGGTCGCGGTGGACGGCGTGAGCCTCACGGTCAACGCGCTTCCCTCCGACGACCAGTTGCAGGTCTCGCTCGTCGAGTTCACACGCCGCATTACGACGTTAGGTGATGTGCAGGCCGGAACACTCGTGCACCTGGAGGCGGATGTGATAGCCAAGTACGTGCTCCGATTGGCGGCGCCGTACCTGGCGGCGCGTCCGGGCTGAAATGGAATTCTCCACCATCGAAAAGGCGCTCGCCGCCATTCGCGACGGCAAGATGATCCTCGTCGCCGACGATGAGGATCGTGAGAACGAGGGTGACCTCATCTGCGCGGCGAGCCGGGTGACGCCCGAGCTCATCAACTTCATGATCAAGCGTGCCGGCGGGTTGATCTGCCTGGCGCTCACCGCCGATCGGTGTGACGAGCTTGGCCTGGCGGCGATGAGCGAGGACAACGTCGACGAGTATCGCACGGCCTACACCGTGAGCATCGACGCGGCCCGGCATCATGGCGTGTCTACCGGCATCAGCGCCTGGGACCGCGCCAAGACCATCGAGGTCGCCGTCGATCCCGAGACCCGGCGCAGCGATCTGCGGTATGGCGGTCACGTATTTCCTCTCCGCTCGCGAGATGGCGGTGTTCTGCAGCGCGTGGGCCATACCGAGGCAGCGGTGGATCTCGCCCGCCTTGCCGGCCTCTACCCGGCCGGCGTCATCTGCGAAGTGCTCGACGCCGACGGCAATTCGGCGCGCCGCCCGCTGCTCGAGGAGTTCGCTCGCGAGCACGAGCTCTCGTTCATCACCGTCGCGCAGCTCGTCGCCTATCGACTACGCTTCGAGCGTCTGGTGCACCGCGTCGCCGAGACGCGGCTTCCCACTCCCTGGGGCGATTGGAACGTCATCGGCTATCGCAACGATGTGGACGCCCACGAGCACGTGGCGCTCGCATATGGCGAGATCGGCGACGGTGAAGAAGTGCTCGTCCGCATGCACTCCAAGTGCCTGACGGGCGACGTATTCGGTTCCCGGCGGTGCGACTGCCAGTGGCAGCTCCACACGGCGATGGAGATGATCGCGAAGGAAGGGCGGGGGGTGGTGGTCTATCTCGACCAGGAAGGGCGGGGGATCGGCCTTCTCAACAAGCTGAAGGCGTACGAACTGCAGGACGGCGGTGCCGATACGGCCGAAGCCAACGAGCGCCTCGGCTTCAAGCCCGATCTGCGCAACTATGGTATCGGCGCGCAGATCCTGCTCGATCTCGGGCTGCAGTCCATCCGTCCCATAACGAACAACCCCAAGAAGCTGGTGGGGCTGGAGGGGTACGGGCTGCGGGTAAGCGACCGTGTGCGCATCGAAGGGCCGGTCACCTCCGACAACCGCGGCTATCTGGAGGCGAAGCGCCTCAAGCTCGGCCACCTGTTCTCGCACTGATGGCCGAGTTCTCGGGGAGTCCGGCGGGCGCCGGCCGGCGATTCGCCGTCGTGGCGAGCCGGTTCAACGAGTCCATCACCCGCAAGCTGGTCGAAGGGGCGATCGATGCGCTCGTCAGGCACGGCGCGGCGCTCGAGGACGTGGACATCGTCTGGGTGCCTGGCGCGTGGGAGCTGCCGGTAGCCGCCAGGCGGCTGTTCGAGACGCAGCGCTACGATGCGCTGGTGGCGCTCGGCGCGGTGATTCGCGGCGGCACGCCGCACTTCGAGTTCGTCGCCGCCGAAGCATCGCGCGGGCTCATGGCCGCCACCACGGAATACGACGTTCCGTTGGGTTTCGGGCTGCTCACCTGCGACGACATGGCCCAGGCGGAGGAGCGCGCCGGCGGCGCGCATGGCAACAAGGGCTGGGATGCGGCGCTGGCCGCGCTGGAGATGGCCGACCTCTTTGCCAGACTCGATGCGTCGTCGGAGGAGTGAAACGCGCGCCCGCGCGCGCGCGCTGCAGGCCCTGTATGCATGGGATGTGCGGGCGAAGGCGCCGCTCGACGTGGTCGCCACGCGGATGTGGGACGATCTGTGCGTGCCGCCTGACGAGCGGCTTCGCGCCGCGCGGATCATCCGCACTGTCATGGAACAGCACCACGCCATCGACGACCTGCTTCGCGACGTGACGAGCAACTGGCGACTCGAGCGCGTCGGGGCCATCGAGCGATCCGTCATGCGCCTCGCCGCCGCCGAGCTGCTTTGCGACGAGGAGCCTCCGCGGGTGGTGCTGCAGGAAGCCGTCATTCTGGCCGAGCGGTTCGGCAGCGCCCAGAGCGCCCGCTTCGTAAACGGGGTCATCGATGCAGTCGCGCGCCGGCTCGGCCGGCTCTAGTGCGCATCCTTCTCGTCAACTGGCAGGACCGGGAGAACCCGCAGGCCGGCGGCGCCGAGCTCCACCTGCACGAAATTTTCGGCCGAATCGCCGCCATGGGGCACCCGGTTTCCCTGCTGTGCGGGGGATGGCCAGGCGCTCCGGGTCACGCCGGCCTCGACGGGATCAGCGTGCACCGCGTCGGTACGCGCTACACCTTTCCCTTCCTTGCGCGGCGCTGGTGGCGGCGGGAAGGCCAGGCACTGAATGCCGAGGTGCTCATCGAGGACATGAACAAGGTGCCGCTGTACACTCCGCGATGGGGAGCAGTGCGCACCGTCGCGCTCGTTCCGCACCTCTTCGGTACAACGGTCTTTCGTGAAGCGCCGGCCCCGCTCGCCGGCATCGTTTGGCTCGCTGAGCGTCCGCTGCGAGCGATCTACGCCGATGTACCATTTCAGGCGATAAGCACCAGTACCGCCGATGATCTGGTGGCGCGCGGCATCCCACGCGAACAGATCACGGTCATCTATCCCGGGATCGACACTGCCCGATTCACTCCATCGCCCACCGAGCGTGAGCCGGAACCTCTTTTCATCTACCTGGGCCGGCTGAAGCGATACAAGGGCGTGGATGTGGTGCTGCGCGCCTTCGCTGCCCTGGCGCACCCATCGGCGCGACTCTTGATAGCAGGCACGGGCGATCACCGGCCGGCGCTCGAGCGCCTGGCGGCCTCGCTTGACCTCGGCGATCGGGCGCGATTTCTTGGATTCATCTCCGAAGAGGAGAAGCTGGCGCTGCTGCGGCGCGCATGGGCGCTCCTGTTCGCGTCGCCCAAGGAGGGATGGGGAATCACCAATCTGGAGGCCGCGGCATGCGGCACCCCGGTGATTGCCTCGGATGCTCCAGGGCTGCGTGAATCGGTGCGTCACGGGGAGACTGGCTACCTCGTGCCCCATGGCGATGTGCAGGCGATGGCGGCACGCATGAGGGAGCTGGTGGAGTCTCCCACGCGCGTCGCGGCGTTGGGCGCCAGCGCGCGTGCGTTCGCCGAGCGATTCAGCTGGGACGCGGCCGCGCGCGAGACGGAAGCGCATCTGCGTGCGGTCATCGCACGACCGGCGCGGATGACCCGCCGCCATGCCTAGCGAGGAGGATTTTTGTGCAGATCATGTTTCAGGCGCATCACGCCGTCATCTCGGATCACATGCGGCAGCGCGCCGAGCGCGCCGTCCGCAAGCTCGCCCGCAAGCTCGCCCGCGCGGTCGACGCGATCATCCGCTTCGAGACCGACGGCAAGGTGCGTGTCGTAGAATTGATCTTCAACGCACCGGGCAAGCCGTCGCTGGTCGCCAAGGGCACAGCTCGCAACTATGGTCCGGCACTCGCCGAGGCCGCCGCGCGAATGGATAGTCAGGTCAGCCGGGTCAAGCGCACGCCGGCGATGCGCGCGCGCGCAATGAGCCGCGCGTGAAACGACAGCGCCTCACGGTGGGCAGGCTCGTCGAGACGATGCGCGAGACGCTCGAGCTGGAGTATCTCGGAGACACCGAGGGACTCGCCCGCGAGATCACGAGCAGTGAGGCTGCCAGCCCGGGGCTGGTACTTGCCGGCTACACCGATCGGTTCGTCCCCGACCGGATGCAGGTGCTCGGTGAGACTGAAATCTCCTTCCTTGCTTCGCTTTCAGCCGATCGGCGCCGGGAGCTCCTCGCGAAATATCTTGCATTCCCCATCCCCTGCCTCATCGTCACCAAGGGGCAGGAGCTTCCAGAGGAGCTGGAGCACGGCGCTCGTCAGGCAGTCGTTCCGCTTCTGCGGTCGCAGCTCAAGACCAGCGAGTTCTACCGCCGGCTCAAGCCGTTTCTCGAGGAGGAGTTCGCCACCACCACCACGTTGCACGGTTCGCTGGCCGACGTCTACGGAGTGGGCCTGCTGTTCGTCGGGCAGAGCGGCATCGGCAAGTCGGAGTGCGTGCTCGATCTGGTCGAGCGCGGTCACCGGCTGGTCGCCGACGATCTCGTCATTGCGTCGCGGCGCGGTACCGACATCATCATCGGTCGCGGTCACGAGCTGCAGCGGCACCACATGGAGATCCGTGGTGTTGGCGTGATCGATGTTTCGGCGGTCTTCGGCGTGCGCGCCGTCAGGCAGCAGAAGCGTATCGAGGTCGTGGTGCAGCTCGAGGAATGGAACAGTGCCGCGCACATCGACCGCACCGGCCTCGATACGCAGAACACCGACATTCTCGGGGTCGAGGTGCCCAAGGTCATCGTGCGGCTCAATCCCGGAAAGAACATCACCGTCGTCGCCGAAGTCGTGGCCATGAACCACCTTCTGCGCTACGCGGGGGTCGATGTCGCCGAGGCCTTCAACGAACGACTCATTGGCCGCATGCGTACGGCGAGCCAGGTCAGGCAGTATCTCCGTGAAGACAATGAGTAGCGACGCGAAGGCGCTCGTCGCCGGGCATGCCGCGTTCGCCGAAGGCCTCGTCTCGGCTGTCGCACAGATTACGGGGCAGGGCGAGCAGTTCGTCACCATGACTAACACGGCGATGAGCGCCGATCAGATTGAACAGAACATGCGCGCCGTGGTTCGCGAGCACGCCATTCACGTGATCTTCACCGATCTTCCGGCGGGAAGCTGCACTATCGCCGCACGCCGGCTCCTGCGCGATGACAGCGAGCTCACGCTCGTCACCGGCGTCAACCTCGCGGCACTGCTGCATTTCATGTCGCATGGCGAGATCACATCGCACGAAGCCGCGGTGAGCGCGGCGGAGCGCGCCAAGGGATCCGTTCTCGTCGTGGGCACGCCCGGTGGGCGTTGAACTCTACCGGATCGACGACCGCCTGATTCACGGGCAGGTCGTCGTCGGCTGGGGGCAGCCGATGCGGCTCGGCTTCATTGCACTGGTCGACGATGATGTCGCCTCCAGCGAATGGGAGCAGGAGCTCTACCGCATGGGCGTGCCACCGGAGATGGACGTGTACTTCGCCACGGTGGAGCAGGCGGCCACCGAGCTCGAAAAGTGGAACGCCGACCCACGGCCCGGCATCCTGCTCACGGGCGACATCGACACGATGGCGCGGCTGATCGGACGGTACCCGGATATCCGAACGGTGAACATCGGCGGCCTTCACCACCGCGAAGGACGCGGAATCTGCCTGCGCTACGTGTACCTCACGCCTGACGAGCAGGCGGCCCTGCGCTCGCTGCAGCAGCAGGGAGTCGTCGTCACGGCGCAGGACGTGCCATCGGCACGGCCGATGGCGCTCGAGGACGTGCTCGAGCACGGAAGGAAATGAGCCTGATCGAGATTCTGCCGTACGTGCTGCTCGGCGGTGTGCTCGGGCTCGACGTCGTCAGCTTTCCACAGGCGATGGTGTCGCGGCCCATTGTCGCGGCGACGGTGGCTGGCGCGTTCGCCGGCAACGCGCTGCATGGGCTGATGCTGGGCGCCATCGTGGAGCTGTTCGCGCTGGAGATGCTCGCTGTAGGCGCCTCGCGATACCCGGAGTGGGGTTCGGCCTCGGTGGTGGGAGGAGCGTTGTTCGCCGGCAGCGCCCCCTCCCTGCCGCTTGCGCCATCGCTCGCCGCGGCGATCATCGCGACGCTCGTCGTTGCCTGGATCGGAGGTTGGTCGATGTACGGCCTGCGCCGGCTCAACGGCGTGCGCGCCAGGCGTGCCCTGCCAAAGCTCGAGCGCGGCGACAGCGATGAGGTGTCACGGCTCCAGCTGGTCGGCCTGACGAGTGATTTCGTTCGCGGTGCGCTTCTCGCCGGGGTGGGTATCGCCGTCCTTGCACCGCTGGCGAATCTCGTCGCCGACGGAGGACCGATTCCCGACACGGTCTATCTCGTGGCGATTTGGGGACTCGCGCTCGCGGCCGCCGTCAGCGCGCTCTGGGTGATCATCCGCGGGTCGTCAGGTGCGGAGTGGTGGCTGGCGGCCGGCCTCGTTGCCGGCGTTGGAATCGTCGTGCTGCGATGAGTGAGCCCGCCCCTCTCATGCCAGCTTCAGAGCCGGTTGCGCTGCCGCCCACCTCGTGGGCGGAGATGTATCTCCGCACCCTCGCCGTACAGGGGTCGTGGAACTACGAGCTTCTGCTGGGACCGGGGATCGGATTCTGTGTGGAGCCGGCGCTCCGCCGGCTGCCGGGTGGCCCGGATGGCGATGCGTATCGTAAGGCGCTGGCGCGGGAGTCGCGATATTTCAATGCACACCCGTATTTCGTCTCGCTCGCCATTGGCGCGCTTGCCCGCGCCGAGCTCGAGCGGGTGCCGCCGGTGCAGCTCGAGCGCTTTCGCACGGCGATGTGCGGACCCCTGGGCAGCGTCGGCGACCGGCTGGTGTGGGCGCGCTGGCTTCCGCTCTGCTCGGCCCTTGCGCTCCTCGCCTACGCGTTGGGCGCCTCACCAGGGGCGGTCTTGCTCATTTTCCTTGCGCTCTACAATGTGGGACACCTGGGCCTTCGCGGCTGGGGGTTCTGGGCGGGGTGGCGTTCGGGCATGCGTGTAGCGGGCGCGCTCAATGCGGCGCCGCTGAGGCAGGGACCCGTGTACCTCGGGCGGGGTGTGGCGCTCGTCGGTGGCATGGCGCTGCCGGTACTTCTCGCCGGGTCCGTTGGACCGGCGCATCTTCCACTTGCCGCGACGACCATCGTCGCGCTCGCCATCGGCACGCTGCTCGTCCGCATCCAGGGACGGGTCGAGGGTTGGCGTGTAGCGCTGATTGCGCTGGCCGGGCTCGCACTCATCTCCGTCCTGCGATGACCACCGAACGCGAAGTGCAGATCATCAACAAGAACGGCCTACACGCGCGTCCGGCGGCGGAAATCGTCAAGCTGGCCACCAAGTTCCGCTCCGAGATCACAGTGGTGCGCGACGACCTCGAGGTGAACGGCAAGAGCATCATGGGCGTCATGATGCTCGCGGCCGAATGCGGCGCCACCCTTCTCGTGCGCGCCGAGGGCGCAGACGCCGAGCAGGCCGTCGAGGCTATCGCGGCGCTGATCTCCCACAAGTTCGGGGAGATCTAGTGGAGCGCACGCTCACCGGAATCTCCGCATCGCCGGGAATCGCCATTGGGTCCGTACGGTTGCTCCTCTGGGAGGTGCCCGACGTGCCGCACGCGATCATCCCCGACGATGCCGTCGACGCCGAGATTGCGCGCTTCCACGCCGCGCGCGCCGAGGCGCGCCAGCGGCTCGATCAGGTGCGGCGGCGCGTCGAAGAGCGGGCCGGTGCTACCGAGGCCGCGATCTTCGAAGTGCAGCAGATGCTGCTCGATGATCCCACGATGCTCGAGGAAGTCGAGTCGCTCATTCGCCATAACGTGGGGGCCGCTCAGGCGTTCCACCAGCACATGGCTGATTGGCGGCAGCGGTACTCGCGAGCCACGGACTCCTATCTTCGCGAGCGCGTTGGCGACATACTCGATCTCGAGATTCGAATGCTGTCGGTCCTGCTCGGACTGCAGGATCACGATCCGCTCGACATCCCCTCCGGTCAGAGGGTGATTCTCGTCTCCCACGACCTGACGCCGAGCCTCACGGTTCAGCTCGAGCGGTCGAGCATCACGGCGATCGCCACCGACGTCGGCACACGCACGTCGCACGTCGCCATTCTCGCGCGCTCGTTAGGGATTCCCGCCGTTGTCGGCCTGCGCGACGCCACCGAGCGCCTGCGCGGCGGGGAGCTGGTGATCCTCGATGGCAGCGCCGGCACCCTCAACGTCAATCCCACCGACGAAGAGCTGGCGCTCTACCGCGATCGCGAACGACTCGAGGCGGAACGTGCAGTCGACCTCGCGCAGCTTGCCACCGCCGATGCGGTGTCGACCGATGGGGTGGAAGTGGTGCTGCTCGCCAACGTCGATGTTCCGGAGGAAGCGGAGCGCGCCGCGCGCAGCGGCGCGCGAGGCGTGGGGCTCATGCGAACCGAATTCCTCGTGCTTGGCCGGGCGCAGATGCCTGACGAGGAGGAGCAGTACCGTGCCTATCGCCGGGTCGTCGAGGCGTTCGCCGGCCAACCCGTGATGATCCGTACCTTCGACATTGGCGGCGACAAGCTCCCGGTCGGGGGCTTTCCTCAGGAGGCCAATCCGTTTCTGGGGTGGCGGGCGATCCGCATGTGCCTCGATCAGCCGGAGCTGTTCAAGGTTCAGTTGCGCGCGCTCATCCGGGCCGCCGTCCACGGCAACGTCAAGATACTGCTGCCGCTGATCGTCTCGCCCAGTGAGGTCAGCGATACCGTCGCCTTGCTGAGCGAGTCCGCCGCCGAGCTCGAAGCGATTGGTGTTCCGCATCGCGATGACGTACCGCTCGGCGTTATGGTCGAGACGCCGGCGGCGGCCGTGATCGCCGACCGGCTGGCGCCGCTGGTCTCCTTCTTCAGCGTCGGCACCAACGATCTGGTGCAGTATACGCTCGCCGTCGACCGCGGAAACGTGAATCTCGCTTCGCGATTCACCCCGATGCACCCGAGCGTGCTGCGGTTGATTCGCCGCGTCGTCGAGGTCGGGATCAGCCATGGAGTGGAGGTCGCCGTGTGCGGCGAGATGGCTTCGCATCCCCTCACCGCGTACACGCTGGTCGGCCTCGGCATCAGGGAGCTCAGCGTTGCCCCGCGATCGGTGCCGGTCATCAAGAGCCTGATCCTCGGAATCTGCGTGAGCCGCGCCGAGGCCGCTGTGCGGCAGGCTCTCGAGGTCGATACCGCTGCCGAAGCCGAGGAGATCCTGCGCGCCAGCCTGATAGCCGAGGTCGGAGACGCGGGTCTGCTCGAATAGCGGGTTGCCCGCCCCTCAGGGGCGGCGTATCATCCAGAGACGTTCAGAATTCGTCCGATTCACCTTTCGACGGCGGGCGATGCGCCTTGGCGCGTGCTCGGGTGGCGCGGTGGCGCCGCGCGATCTCGCGGGTAGGTCGCACCGCCCTCTTTCGTTCACGATACGCTCGCCACCCGGCAGCGGATCATTCCATCTCTCAGTGCCACCGGATCACGGTGGCGGGACCACCGCGTGGCAAGCTCTTATCTCTTTACTTCCGAGTCCGTTACCGAGGGGCACCCGGACAAGATCGCCGACCAGATTTCCGATGCCATCCTCGACGCCATTCTCGAGAAGGACGCGGCAGCACGCGTCGCGTGCGAGACGATGGTGACGACCGGGCTCGCATGCATCGCCGGTGAGATAACGACGGAAACCTACGTCCACTTCCCGGAAATCGTTCGCAATACGATCGAGCGCATTGGCTATACCGATGCGACATATGGCTTCGATTCGAAGACGTGCGCCGTGATGAGCACCATCGACCGCCAGTCTTCCGACATTAGTCAGGGCGTGGATACCGGAGGCGCGGGGGATCAGGGAATGATGTTCGGGTACGCCACCGACGAGACACCCGAACTGATGCCCATGCCAATCCTGCTCGCGCACCGCGTTACGAAGCGGCTCGCCGAGTGCCGGCATGACGGCTCGTTGCCGTGGCTTCGGCCCGACGGCAAGTCGCAAGTCACCGTGCAGTACGAGGACGGGCGTCCCGTGCGCGTCACGACCGTGGTCGTGTCGACCCAGCACGCCGAGAGCGTCGGCAACGCCGAGCTTCATCAGGCGGTGAAGGAACATGTCATCTTCCCATCGTTGCCGCCCGAGCTGTTCGATCCGAAAACGCTGATCACCCACATCAATCCCACCGGCCGCTTCGTTACTGGTGGGCCGCAAGGCGACGCGGGGCTCACCGGGCGCAAGATCATCGTCGACACGTACGGCGGGATGGGGCGTCACGGGGGTGGTGCCTTCTCCGGAAAGGATCCGACCAAAGTCGACCGCTCGGCCGCCTACGCCGCTCGCTGGGTGGCCAAGACGATCATCGCCGCCGGGCTGGCCCGCAAGTGTGAAGTGCAGCTCGCCTACGCCATTGGAGTCGCCGAGCCCGTCTCGATCATGGTCGAGACGTTCGGAACGGGTGAGACGGAAGAATGCAGCATCGAGCGCGCCGTGCGCGAGGTGTTCAACCTTACGCCTCGCGGAATCATCGCCGCGCTCGACCTGCAGAAGCCTATCTATCGACAGACCGCCGCGTACGGACACTTTGGACGTGCGCCACAACGCCAGACCAGCGGCGCAGGGGAGTACACGCTTTTCTCCTGGGAACAGACCGATCGCGCCGACGCGCTTCGTCGCGCCGCGCGTTGACCTTTACCGAACTTTCGTCATGACGACCACCCTCCGCACCGAGCGCGCCACGTCCGCCCGCGCGCACGACGTCAAGGATCTGTCCCTCGCGGGGCAGGGGAAGCTCCGCACCGAATGGGCCGAGCGCTCAATGCCAGTTTTGCGGCAGATCCGCGAACGATTCACGAAGGAAAAGCCGCTTGCCGGAAAACGCGTCGCCGCTTGCCTGCACGTGACTTCCGAAACCGCCAATCTCATGATCACGCTCAAGGCCGGCGGTGCCGATGTAGCGCTGTGCGCCTCCAATCCGCTCTCCACGCAGGACGATGTCGCGGCGCACCTCGTTGCCGATCACGGCATCAAGGTCTTTGCGATAAAGGGCGAGAACGACGAGACGTACTACGAGCACATTCGGGACGCGCTAGCGCACGAAGCCGACATTACAATGGACGATGGGGCGGACGTCGTCGGCGCCATCCACATGATCGCCCTCAACCGGCTCGACGATCTTTCGCCGCCCGTGCGCAAATGGGTCGAATCGCTCGATGCCAAGGCTCGTAAGGCGCTCGTCGAGAGAGTGATCGGCAGCACCGAGGAAACGACCACCGGTGTGATCCGGCTCAAGGCGATGGCGGCCGACGGCGTGCTCGCGTTCCCCGTCATTTCCGTGAACGATTCGTTCACCAAGCACCTCTTCGACAACCGGTACGGCACCGGCCAGTCGACGATCGACGGGATAATCCGGGCGACCAACCTGCTGCTCGCCGGCTCCAACTTCGTGGTTGCGGGCTACGGCTGGTGCGGGCGTGGCGTGGCGGGCCGTGCCCGCGGCGCCGGGGCCAACGTCATCGTAACCGAGATCGATCCGCTCAAAGCGCTCGAGGCGCTAATGGACGGCTTCCGCGTTATGAGGATGGCCGATGCGGCACCGGTCGGCGACATCTTCTGCACACTCACCGGCAACATCAACGTCATCCGGACCGAGCACTTCAAGGCGATGAAGGACGGGGCAGTCGTCTGCAATTCGGGTCACTTCAACGTCGAGCTCGATCTCCAGGGGCTGGGCAAGGTTGCCGCTGGCAAGCCGCGCCCGGTGAAAGACTTCGTCGAGGAGTATACCGTTGACGGCAAGCGGGTTTTCGTGCTCGGCGAGGGTCGTCTGATCAATCTCGCCGCTGCCGAGGGACATCCCGCTTCGGTGATGGACATGAGTTTCGCGAACCAATCGCTCGGCGCAGAGTATCTGGTAAAGAACGCTCAATCGCTCTCCAAGGCGGTGCACCGCGTACCGGAGGAGATCGATCGCGAGATTGCACGGCTCAAGCTCAGCGCCATGGGTTCGCAGGTCGACGAGCTGACCGCCGAGCAGAAGAAGTATCTCGCGTCATGGGACATGGGGACCTGACAGCCGGCGAAGGGCCGGAGGCCGCACACGTATGATCGAAGTCACAGTGGAAAAACTCGGGCTCGACAGCTCGACCAATTCGTACGTCGTGATCCTCCGCGAGAAGGATGGCAGCCGGCTGCTCCCCATCTGGATCGGGCAGCCCGAGGCCGAGTCGATCATGATGGAAATCAAGGGCGTGCGTCCCCCGCGACCGCTCACCCACGACCTCTGCAAGCGCCTGATCACCGGCCTCGGAGGATCGCTCCGGCGCGTGCAGATCACGCAGGTAAAGGAGAACACCTACTTCGCCGAACTGCACATCAATCGTGGGGATGAGACCATCCAGGTCGATGCGCGCCCGTCGGACAGCATTGCGATCGCGCTTCGACTCGAGACGCCGATCTTCGCCCAGGAGTCGCTGCTCACCGATCTTGCCTTGCAGGAAGCCGATGAGGACGAGGAAGAATCGTTCTCGGCCGAGATCACTCCGGTAGAGGGAGACACCGAGGGCCGGGAGCTACGCATGACTGGTGAGGAGCTGAAGGAGTATCTACGCCGCATGCGGCCCGAGGATTTCGGAAAGTTCAATCCGTGATCGCTCGACCGCATTGCAAGCGCGAGGTGGCGGCCGCCCTGGGCGGCCGTCTGTGCATCGCGGCGCTTGTGTGCGTCGGGACGATGGCGCACGCGCAAGCCCCCGCTCCGCATGACCTTGGACCGCGCGAGATCGCCGGACGAGTCGTGCAGCCCGCCGGAGATACGTTGCGCGGAGTGGAGGGTGTGTGGATCGTGCTGCACCGCGTCGCCAGCGATACGGCCGGCCCTGTGGATTCGACGCGCTCAGGCGCCGCGGGCGACTATCGCATTGCGTACCGCCAGTCGGGCGACGAGCGCACGATCTACTTCGTTTCCGCTCACCACGACGGCATTGCGTACTTCTCGCCGCCCATACCGCCGGCCGGCGCGAGCGAGGACGAAGCGGAGCTGATCGTATACGACACCGCTTCGGCCGGAATCCCGCTGTCGCTGGCGGGGCGTCACATCGTCGTTTCAACCGCCGGAGAGGATGGCTTGCGGGACGTGGTCGAAGTCTACGAGGTCGCCAATCAGACCGACCGCACGCTCGTTTCGCCTGACGACCAGCAGCCGACGTGGTCCGGGCGGCTTCCGGCCGGCGCGACCGGGGTCCGCATCGGTGAGGGGGACGTTCCGCAGGAGGCCGTGCGTGTGGAGCACGGCGCGCTGCATGTTGTCGCGCCAATGGCACCAGGCCTCAAGCAGTTCTCACTCGCCTATCGAGTAGCGCCGGATGCCTTTCCGCTACGCATCTCGCTCGATTCGTCCGTAGCCACGCTCGAAGTGCTGCTCGAGGATCCGGCGATGCGGGTGGAAGGTGCGGGGCTGGCGCCATCGCCGTCGGTGACCGTCGAAGGGCGGGAGTTCCGACGATTCGAGGCGGCGGGAGTAGCCGCCGGATCGGAGGTCCGCGTACTGCTGCCGGCGCTCGGCCAATCGCGCAGCACGATGTACGTGGCGGTGTTGCTCGTGGCCATCATGGCGGCGATGCTCATTGCGCTCGCGCGTTCGTTCAAGAGCCGCGGTGCTGCCGTCGGCGTGCCCGCGGCGGGCATGCCGCCGGTGCCGCGCTCCGCCGATGCTCTGGCGCGAGAGATAGCCGCGCTCGATCGCGAGTTCGAGCGCACCCCGCCGGAGGATCGCGAGATGCGCGAGGCGTTCACCGTTCGCCGAGCGGCGCTCAAGAACGCGCTCGAGCGCGCGCTTGCCGAAGGCGAGCGCGCGAAGTAGGTTCTGACCACAACTCAGAGCGAACGGCGGTAACGGAAGCCGGTGCAATTCCGGCGCGGTCCCGCCACTGTAAACGAGCATAACGCGCGCTTCACCAGGCCACTGACATCGGGATGTCGGGAAGGCGGGCGGTCGCGGCTCGAAGCCAGGAGACGACCGTCGCTCGCGCCAACTCAGTCCTCGGGAAGAGGGGCTGGTGGCCGCGTGCGTCAGTTCAACGACGGCACTTCCATCGCGGACATCCAGCCCACAAGGACGGATGCCGCGTTTTTCGTATCGCCTCACACTTGTCTGTGTCGCACTCGCCGCGATGGCGTGCGCGCGTGAGCGCGCGCCGGCGGGCGATGCCGGCGCACGAGACGATTTTGGTGCCCTGATCGACACTGCGGGCACTCCAAGGCGGCGCATCGTTTCGCTCAACCCCACGACGACCGAGCTGCTGTTCGCACTCGGTGCCGGTGGCGCGGTGGTCGGCCGAAGCGAATGGGATCAGTGGCCGGTCGAGGCGCGCGCGCTCCCGTCGGTCGGGCCCGGGCTGCGTCCTAACGTCGAAGCGGTGCTCGCGCGCCGTCCCGACCTGGTGGTGCTTTACGGTAGCGAAGACAACCGCGCCGCCGCCGAGCGTCTGAGCGCTGCCGGTGTGCCGGTGCTCGCCCTCAAGATCGACCGCATAGCGCACCTCGTTCGCGCAACGCGGCTGCTGGGAGCACTAGCCGGCCAGCAGGCCGGTGCCGATTCACTCGCCAGGGCCATCACCTTCACCCTCGACAGCGTGCGCTCGGCGACCGCCGCACTCCCCAGGCCACGCGTGTTCTGGCACATCTGGAGCCGGCCTCTGATCACGATCGGGGGCGGAAGCTACATGAACGAGCTGCTGGAAATTGCCGGCGCCGAGAACGTGTATGCGGAGTTTCCGGCCGTTTCACCGCCCGTTTCGCTGGAGGATGTCGTCAGGCGCGATCCCGACTTCATCCTGGCTGGCCCGGTGAATTCAGCGGAATTGCGGCGTGATCCGCGGTGGCAGGCGGTGCGAGCGGTGCGCGAAGGCGGCATAGCAGTCGTCGACACCAATCTGGTTGGCCGTCCCTCGGTGATGCTGGGTGCCGCCGCCGCGCACCTCGCGCATTTGCTGCACCCGGGGGAGCGCACGCCGTGACGGAATTCCCCGAGATCGATCGGAGCACCCGCGATACGCGGTCTGGAGATCCCGTTTCCCGACTCCCGATTGCCGATTCCCCAAACGCCGCTTCCCATTTCCCATTTCCCATTTCCCGTTTCCTCTGGCCCGCACTCGGAACCGGCCTCGTGATATTGCTCGTTCTGGCCATCGGGCTGGGGAGCGTGCCCCTTTCGCCGCGCGAAGTGCTTGCCGGCCTGCGCGGTGAGGCAGCGCCGGAAGTCGTCGCCATCGTACGCTCGCTGCGGCTTCCGCGTGCGCTGCTCGCCATGCTCATTGGCGCTGGATTGGGCATGGCCGGCGCCGCGTTGCAAGGCACGCTGCGGAATCCGTTGGCGGAGCCGTACCTGCTGGGGGTATCTGGTGGCGCCGCGGTAGGTGCAGTGATTGCCGTCACGCTCGGCTGGGTGGCCGGCGGACTGTTACCGCTGGCCGCGTTCGTGGGCGCGTTAGGCGCGGTCGGCGCCGCACTGGCCGTCGCCCGTGCCGCGGGTGGAAGGTCCGACCCCCGCGTACTCATCATGGCCGGCGTCATCATCGGCGCATTCGCCAATGCCGCGATCATGGTCGTGCTCGCCAACGCGCCGGCCGACACCGTTCGCGGTGCGTTATGGTGGATGATGGGCTCGGTATCCGATGCTCAATGGTCCACGGTCGGCTGGCTGGCGCTCTACGTCGCCGTTGGCGGTGGCCTGCTCGTCTGGCGCGGACGCGAGATAGACGTACTCGCCCTGGGCGAGGAGCCGGCGGCCGCGCTGGGACTGGATGTGGATCGCGCCGCCGGACGGATCTTCGGGATTGCATCGCTGCTCGCGGCGGCGACCGTTGCCGCCGCGGGGCTGATCGGTTTCGTGGGGCTGGTGGTGCCGCACCTGGTGCGGCGTGCCGGAGTGCGACGTCACCGGCCGCTGCTCATCGGCGCGGCTCTGGCTGGCGGCATCCTCGTCGTCGGCGCCGATATAGCCGCGCGCACGTTGCGTCCTCCTTCGGAACTGCCGTTGGGAGCGATAACCGCGCTCATCGGCGTGCCGTTCTTTCTCGTACAGCTGGCCCGACGCGCATGATTGCCTTCGAGGCGGTGCGCATTCGATATCGGGGTGCACCGGTTCCCGCGGTGGACGACGTCTCGTTCGTGGCTCCACGGGGGGCAGTGACAG
>DATKDD010000184.1:0-12502 GCA_035512875.1 Gemmatimonadaceae bacterium
CCCACCGAACGCTTAGCCGCGCTTCACGACCGTGCTGGATGGGAGCTGTTTCTCGAGCAGACTTGGCATTCGTCAGGCCGGCCCCAGTGGTGGCGGCGTCTGGTTCGCCGGAGAGACGGCTCTGCATTCCGAGCCTCGCCAACGGTGGTGCCGATAGAAGTGAGCGCACCGATTCCGTCCGTGCCAGAGGGCCCGAACGTCGCCTTGTTTGCCGGCGGCGCGCTGGTCGTTCTCGTCGATGCCGGCAGACTATCCGCCTACCAGGGCAGCCTCCGGAAAATCCTCACCGACGCGGCGGGGTTCGAGTTGTGTCGTGTCGTGGTGCGCGAAGCTCTCATCGGCACCGCTCTTGGCGGAGCGCCGCTCCGGGATCGGCTTGCTCATGCCTCCGCGCGGCGATCGGCAGTGGAACTTTGGCCCGAGGAAGGAACACGGTTCGACACTAAGGGCAACCAGCTCGCACCTGGCGCGCGTCAGGCACTGGGTGTGGCTGCCTCCGCGGGAGTCAGAGCCGTACTGGCGCGCCATGACACAGGGAACCCGGGCTCCGCCGCCTCACGATTCGCCGACCTCCCGACAAGCTGCGAAGCATCCATTCGACGGCTGGCTGACGCTACGAGCATTCCGTTTCTCCCCATCAGTGGCGCTTCTCGCGGGCCCATCGCCTATGACCCCGGCGTGTCCGCGGCACCCGGCACGGCACCGTCGCGCGCTTCCGCCACCCCACTCGCCACGCCCGCCGACGCGCCCGCATTCGGTCGCCACCACTTCGAGCGGCTGTTCGCCTCGGGCGCCGACCCGTGGCGGTACGAATCGCCTTACGAGCGGCGGAAGTACGATCAGACGCTCTCGCTCATTGGTAACGGGCGATTCAGGCGGTCGCTGGAAGCCGGCTGCGCCGAAGGCCACTTCTCCGTGCGACTGGCCGCGATCGTCGACGAAGTGATTGCCGCCGACGTCTCCGAGATCGCGCTGGCGCGCGTCGAAGCCCGTTGCGAATCGCAAGGAATCAGGAACGTGGTCACCCGCCGGCTCGATCTCTCGAGCGACCCTCTGCCCGGCGATTTCGATCTCGTCGTCTGCAGCGAGGTGCTGTATTACATGGGCGACCGGAATGCGCTGGCGGACGTTGCCAGGCGTCTCGCCGCGGCGCTCGCCCCGGGTGGCGTGCTCGTTATGGCTCACGCTCACGTGCTCAGCGATTCTCCCGCCGATACCGGATTCGATTGGGGCCTGCCATATGGGGCCAAGACCATCGGGGAGACTTTCCAGGCCGTGCCCGGCATCGTCTTGGAGCACGAGATTCGTACGCCTCTCTACCGCATACAGCGCTTCCGCCGCCTGGCAGACCGCTCCACGAAGGCAGATGAGCCCATCATCGAGACAGTGCCGAACAGCGTACTTCCGGAGGGCCCGACGGCCGCGGGCATTCGCTGGGGTGGCTCCGAAAGCCTCATGGCGCCCCCGCCTCCCGTCACCACATCGCGCCTGCCTATCCTGATGTATCACCGGATAGCGTCAGGCGCGGCACCCGGGCGGGAGCGCTATACAGTGCACCCTGAGCGCTTCGAAGCGCAGCTGGAATACCTGCGGGATGCCGGCTTCCGGTCCGCCACTCCTGACGAGTGGAGCGGGGCGGTGGCGGCGCGGCGTCCGCTGGACGGGCGGCGGATCATGCTGACGTTCGATGATGCGTACGAGGACTTCGGCTCCACCGCGTGGCCACTCCTTCAGCGCTATGGATTCCAGGCACTCCTGTTCGTCGTCACCGGGCACGTTGGCAAGACCAACGCGTGGGACTCCCACGGACGCGATGAGCCATTGCTGGATTGGCCCGCGCTGATGGACCTCGTCGGCGAGGGAGTTCCGGTCGGCTCACACACGGTTTCGCATCCCCGGCTCACCTCGTACGCCGCGGCAGAGATGGTGGAGGAGCTGGCGCGTTCACGCGCGGAACTCGCAGAGCGCCTGGGAATCGCTGCCGACTGCGTGGCCTACCCATGGGGCGGTGAGGACGCTGTGGTGCATCACTTCGCCGGGGCGTGCGGTTATCTGACGGGATTCACCTGTCGCTCTGGCACGGCCAGCGCGGCGGATGCCATGCTCGCGCTGCCGCGCCTGGAGGTATCCGGGGACCTCTCGTTCGGCGCCTTCGTGAGCCTCTTCGACACGTGACTTCGCGGCCAGCGTCGTCAGGCACAGCGCCGGCCATCGCGGTGTGCGAACAGGACATTACCAAAGCGTCCGGCCCGATAGGCGTCGCCGCGGGAGCCGGATGGGCACGGGTGCTCCTTCGCGCCGGGAGGGCTCCCCTCGCCTGGGTGACGGTCGGAGCGGCTGAGGGGACCGTGACAGGTGAGGCGATAGCCCGTGTGCTCGTCGACGTCGCCCCAGCACTTGCCAGGGGAGCCGTTCACGCACGTCAGGCAGCCGCGGAAGCGACCCGGGAACCGCCGGTCAGCGTCGTGATCTGTACTCGTGATCGCCCGAATTCGCTGGCGCGGTGCCTCGACTCTATCGCGCAGATCGATTACCCGGAGTTCGAGGTGGTGATCGTCGACAACGCGCCATCCACCGACGCAGCACGCCGCCTCGCATCATCGCATGACTTCCGTTACGTCGAGGAACCGATCCCCGGACTCGACTGGGCCCGGAACCGCGGAATCGCCACCGCCACTCACGAGATCATTGCGTTCACCGACGATGACGTGCGGGTCGACCGGCTGTGGCTTCAGGGTATCGCCCGCGCATTCACCGGCGACGCGATCGGACTCGTGACCGGGTTCGTCGCCCCCGGCTCGCTGGATACCGAAGCCGAGCAGCAGTTCGAGCTGTTCTACGGCGGCATGTCGAAGGGCTTTGCGCCGCACACTCTTCATCCCGCCACAGCCGAGCCGTGGCGCCTGATTTCAACGCAGCACCTCGGCGTAGGCGCCAACATGGCGATACGCCGCACCGCGCTTGCGCAGATCGACGGCTTCGACACCGCGCTCGATGTCGGAACTCCTTCGCATGGAGGCGGCGACCTGGACCTCTTCCACCGCGTCCTGCTCGCGGGATGGTCGGCGCATTACGAGCCCTCAGCGATTGTCTGGCACTTTCACCGAACCACCCGAGCGGGCCTTCGGCGACAGATGTACGACAACGGCCGCGCATTCGGCACGTATCTTCTGGTGCGGCTGAGGGACGGCCGCCTGCCACGTCGCGAGATCGCGGGCGCGATGGTGAAATGGATCTCATGGCTCATCGGGCGCATTCCGCGGCGATTCCTGCGCCGCGAGCGAATGCCGCTCCCGTACATCGCTGCCGAGCTGTGGGGGGCGATCCACGCGCCGTTCGCGTACCTTGCCACGTACGCGCGAGATCGCAGGTTGCGCCGTCGCTCACTCCTGGAGAGAACACAGTGACCCGAATCGACGAAGCGGCACCCGCCGTCGTACCACGTCACTTTTTCTTATGGCTCGCCAGCGGCATGGCGCTCGTGACCGGAGTGCTCGAGCCGCCCTTTCTACTGCTCCGCCGCGCAATTCAGGATCTGCCGATCGAGGGCGATGCGCAGATGCTGTGGATGACGCCGCTGGCGAATCTCCTCATCTTTCTGCCGCTCGGCGTGGCGCTGCACCTGTCGCTGCGCTCGACGCGGAAACGGTGGCTGGCTCAAACGGGAACTGCGACCATTTTCGCGCTCGCGATCTTCGCCCTCCTCGCGGTCTTCCCCCGCTTGCATGCGATTTCGTGGCTCATCCTCGCCGCGGGAGTGGCGGCGCAGCTGTCGCGAATCGCACTTCGGCACCCTGCGCGGCTGCTGGGGTGGGCGCGGCGCGTCACAGTGGCCCTGGCTGCTGTGGGTTTCGTTGCCGGCGTGGTGACCGCCGCCGCACCTCCCGTTAGGGAGGCCTGGTTCAACCGCACCGCTGGCAGTCCGCCTGCCCAGGCACTGAACGTTCTGCTGCTCGTTCTGGACACCGTAAGGTGGAAGAGTCTGAGCCTGTCTGGCCACGAACGGTCCACCTCGCCGGAACTAGATGATTGGTCACGGGAGGGAGTTCAGTTCGCCGATGCGACGGTCACATCGCCATGGACGCTGCCCTCCCATGCCGGAATGTTCACTGGACTGTATCCACATGAGCTCGAGGCCGGCTTCAAGACTCCGCTGGAAAACGCGCCGCGTACCATTGCGGAGTCGCTCGCCGAACTCGGTTACGCCACAGCGGGATTCGTCGCGAATCGCCGTTATGGTAGCGCGGAGTTCGGACTCGACCGCGGGTTCACGCGCTATGTCGACTATCGCGTGTCCCCCGCCCAGATCCTCATTAGCTCATCCATTTGGCGCCGCATTCTCTGGCACCCTCGCGTGCAGGAGGCCCTGGACTACTACGACCTTTACGGCCGGGCCTATGCCGCGACGATCAACCGAGAGCTGCTCGCGTGGATCGACGAGACCGATCGTCCCTTCTTCGCATTCGTCAACTACTACGATGCGCACGATCCCTATCTCCCTCCACCGCCCTTCGATCGGCGGTTCACCGATGAGCCGAGGCAAGGGCGTCCGGCGAATGTCGATGGCAAGCCGCCCCCCGAGTCGCTCGGGCCGGAGCTCGACATGTACGAGAGTACGATCGCCTATCTCGACTCGCAGCTGGGCGCGCTTCGCGATTCGCTTTCGTCGCGCGGCCTCCTCGACCGAACGCTGTTGATAATTACCTCGGATCATGGGGAGCAGTTCGGCGAGCACGAGATGTCCGGACACGGCAATAGTCTATATTCGCCAGTTCTGAGCGTTCCCCTGATACTCGTGTCCTCACAGAGAATCCCTGCCGGGGTGCGAATCGCAGACCCGGTGACGTTGCGCGATTTGCCGGCGACCATCATGCACATCGCCACGGGACGTGCCGATGGTGAGTTCCCGGGATCGCCTCTCAGCAGATACTGGGATGGGGAGGTCGTGCACCCCCCGGGCTCACCAATTCTCGCCGCTCTGACGTGGCCGAATGGACAGATCGCATACTCCCTTCGCCACCGGTCGCATCTGTACATCGACTGGTTTCAGGAACGCGAGGAGCTCTATGATCTGGCGCTTGATCCGGAGGAGTCGACGGATCTGGCGCAACGGCCCGAAGGTGAGGAGGCGCTCCGTCAGCTTCGCGCGTTGAGGGACTCGCTGGTGGGACACGTACGTCGCCCGGTAGAGCGCGGCATGTAAGCGGAGCTCACGATCGCGGCGTGGCAGGAGCATTTCAGTTACTCGACACATCCATGATGCCGACTGAGCCCGAATTTCCAATGTTAGTACTCGCCGACCACCCTCTGGTCCGCCACAAGATCACTCTCCTGCGAGATCGCGCGACCCCCGTCAAGATCTTCAAGGAGCTCGTGGACGAAATCGCGATGCTGATGGCTTACGAAGCCACGAAGGATCTGCCACTGGAGCGCGTGTCGGTCGATACGCCAATGGAGCGCTGCACCGGTTGGCGGGTGAGCGGCAAGAAATTGACGCTGGTGCCGATCCTTCGTGCAGGGCTCGGCATGGTCGAAGGTATTCTGCGCCTGGTGCCGTCGGCGCGCGTGGGGCACATCGGGCTTTACAGGGAGCACGACACGTTGCGGCCCGTGGACTACTACTTCAAGATTCCGGGGGACGTGAGCGAGCGCCGGTTCTTCGTGCTCGATCCGATGCTCGCCACCGGTGGCAGCGCGGTGGCCGCCATCACGTCGCTCAAGCGCGCCGGCGCGTCGGACATCCGCTTTCTATGCCTGGTCGCCGCTCCGGAGGGCGTGCAGCGCCTATCGAGCGAGCATCCCGATGTGACGATCCACTGTGCGTCGCTCGATCGCGAGCTCAATGACCACGGCTACATTCTTCCCGGACTGGGCGACGCCGGCGACCGTCTGTTCGGCACCCGTTAGTTAGCCGCCCTTTCCTGCCAGCCTGCACTAGAAGCGAGCGGTCAACCGAACCATTCACGGGGATGGTGCTGCTGCTGCCGCGCCGCATCCAGAATCCAGCCATGGCTGTCGGGATTATCCACCTCGGCGGGCACGCGCTCGAACCATTCCTGCGCCAATGGCTGGTCGCCGACGCGGCGCCAAAGCTCTGCCACCAGATAGGTGAGCACGCCGCGCTCCTCGCGCTCGACCCCGTCATACGTTGAGAGCGCGGACTCGAAGCTCCAGGCTGCCTGGCGGCGGAAATAACGCTCGGCTTCTGTGTCCTCCTCGTCCACGCAGCACCACGCCGCGCGAAGCAGAAGATCGGCAACGCGACGCGGTTCGTGCCCCTGCCAAATCGCGACTTTCGCCGCGAACTCGTATTTGTCGGATCCCGACATCGAGCCGTTGGGAAGCTTGGGGGCAAGCTCATCCCACACATGCTCCTTGATCATCGGACTGACCTCGGCATCGTCGCCAAAGTCGCGCTCCGTACCCGAATATCCACAGCGGGAACAGGTATGAATCAGGAACGGCAGCGGCTGGGCGCCTACTGCTCGTTCATGAAAGTCTGTCCGCTTGCCGCCGAACGAATTGGTCGAAAGAACGGCCTGCGAACTGAATTGGTTCGCGCAGATCGGACAGCTAAGGGCAATTTCTCTCAGGGTCGTCATTACTTCTTCTCCGCAGGCCTTCTCCAACCGGCGATATGGGAAAATGTGTGCCACGGCAGCGAATGCCTGTCAGCGCGGCCTTTCTGGTGGCGGGTGGCGATACCACGGCTTCGCTCCAAACCCTTGTTCTGTCTCTTCGGTTTGGGCTAACTTGCGGCGCGCCTGCCGCGACTTCCCTCCGCTCCCGCGATGCGAGCGCCGATGATCATCAATCTCGTTCCGGATTTTCTTGCAGTATTACGGAGCGTGGATCGCATCGCTGCCTATCGGGCTTATTTCGAAGCTCACCGGCCGTTCCTCGACGCCTACTGGCATAACTACGTACTCGATCCGGACAGTCCGGATTTCATGGAGATCGTGCGCGCGGCCGTCGAGGCTGAGCGCGGTGATCTGCACGCGTTACTCGCCCAGAGTGACCTCGTCGAACGGGCGGGCGAAGTGGAGGAGCAGTGTGCCGCCTTGCTATCGATCGACTGCGACATCGATGTGATCCTCATGGTCGGTGTCGGCGCAGCGAATGCGGGTGAGCTGGTGATCAATGGTAAGGCCGCGGTGTTCATCTGCGTGGAGCATTTCACCGCGGTCCCCAACCCCACGACGCAAGGACTCGGACTGGATCCGGAATTGTTGCCGCTCTGGCTGGCGCACGAAATGGCGCACGCGGTGCGCTATACGTCGCCATCGAGCCGCGCCGAAATGCGGCGGCTCGTTTCAGAGGCCGGTGGCTCCTATTCGTATTGGGACACAGGACAGCGGGCGACCTTGCGCGAGCTGCTGGTAAACGAGGGACTGGCGGTGTCGCTGGCGCGTGCGATCAGTCCCGGACACGCCGAATGGGAGTACTATGGCTACGCCCGGCGGCAGTACGCGCGAATTCGGGAGCTGGAACAGCCCCTGATGCGGGCACTCGAAACGGATCTCGATTCGGCGGGACTCGGACTGCGGCTCCGCTGGCTCTCTGGCGGAATGAGCGAATCGGCTCGGCGTGTGGACCGGCATGTGATCCCGGAGCGCGCGGGCTATTACCTCGGCGCTCGTATGGTCGCAGCGCGGCTCTCGCGATACGGATGGAAGTGGAGTATTAGGGCGACCGCCGAGGAGCTCGCTGGAGAGGACCGTGCGGAGGCGTCACCCGCTACTGCTTAGGCATGGGCCGGAGCGACTTGTTAGGCAT
This sequence comes from Gemmatimonadaceae bacterium, assembly GCA_035512875.1. GTDB lineage: Bacteria > Gemmatimonadota > Gemmatimonadetes > Gemmatimonadales > Gemmatimonadaceae > JALZIF01. The sequence goes on from DATKDD010000184.1 coordinate 7,777, forward strand.
GACTGGAGCTACTTGCCTACGCAGAACGAGCGAAAGACACGATCGAGCACATCCTCCATGTCGACCACGCCGATCAGCGATTCGAGCGCGTGGGTAGCGGCACGAAGATGCACCGCGGCAATCGTCGCCGGGACGAGTTGCTCGTCGCGGGCCGCCTCGAAGGCAGTCAGTTCGTTCAGGGCAGTGCGCACGGCCCGCACGTGGCGTTCGCGAGTGAGCAGGGGCGTTCCGGCGTCGGCAAGCCCATGACGGTCGCTCAAGGCGTTCTGAATTCGCGAGGTGAGCAGGGAGAGCCCGGAACCGGTGTGCGCGGAAACGATGACGGGTTGGAGGTCGGAAGGTAGTAAATCCCCACCGGGGGGGACATCGGGGAGCGATTTCGATCCATCCGTCGACAATTCGGTGGCGCTCACCGCACGCTCTGACGCGATAATGAAATCGGGGGGGGGCCCCCCAATATCCCCCTTCGTCCAGACGCCGATCACCCTCACCTCGCCACGCAACACCGCCTGCACGCGGTTTACCGCCGCCACCACGCTCGCCTTGCTGTCACCGCACGCCAACACCAGGTCGGCTCGGGCCAGCCACCGCTCGCTCACCTCGATGCCCAGCCGCTCCACTACATCCACCGTCTCCCGAATTCCAGCGGTGTCGATCAGCCGTACCGGCCATGCTCCCACATCGATCACCGCCTCGATCGCGTCACGAGTCGTTCCCGGCATTTCCGTCACGATCGCCCGCGCCTCTCCCACCAGCGCATTGAACAGCGACGACTTGCCGGTGTTCGGCAGGCCGGCGATCACTACCGTCGCACCCATCCTCAACATCTCACCTGTGTCTGCCGTCGCCAGCAATGCGTCGAGTGACTCGCGTGCGTGCGCCACGCCTGCACGCACCCGCGCGTCTTCTACCGGCCCGTCATCCTCCTCGGGAAAGTCAATGTCGTACGCGATCAACGACTCCACCTGCAGAACAGCCTCGCGCAATTCGGCGAGACGTCGTGACAGTCCGCCGTCGAGCTGAGCCTGCGCCGCCGAGTGCATCGCCCGGCTCCGCGCCTCCACCACATCGGCAACCGCCTCCGCCTGCAACACATCCATCTTTCCATTGGCAACAGCGCGACGCGTGAACTCTCCCGGCCATGCCTGACGAGCGCCCGCGGCCAGCACCGCCGCCAGCGTCAGCGCCGGAGCCGCCGCGCCGCCGTGCACCGACAGCTCCACCGCATCCTCACCGGTGTAGCTCGCCGGGCCCGCGTACACCGTCACCACCGGTCTCTCGACGGCGGCGCCAGTATCCGGATGCCGCAGCGTCGCTCGATAGGCGTGGTGCGGCTCGGCGCGCCACGGCGTAAGCAGTCGTGCGCCGATCGCGTGTGCCCCCGGTCCGCTCATCCGCACCACCGCGAGCGCCCCCCGGCCGGGGGCCGTCGCGATGGCGGCTATCGTGTCGTCGGAACCGGGAAGCCTCACACCGGTCCCACTGCTTCGTCAGACAGCTCTACCTGCAGCGACTGCCCCGGATCCAGAATCCGCACACGGTCGCGCTCGCCATGTTCGATCAGCCGGTGGCGCAACCTATCGATGGCGTCGAACGGGCCACTCGTCACATGGTGAAACGTGCCCCAATGATACGGCACGAAGTATCGCGCGCCGAGGCGCTCCCACAGCGTAAGGGCATCATCGAAGGTCAGGTGGCCGCTGCGATAGCTCGGCTTCCACCAGGGAGCATGACCAATCGGCAGCATCGCCAGATCGAGGGTGCGCCCGCGATCATGAATGCGCTCGGCGACCAGCCGGTGGCTGTCGGGCGAAAGGCCGGTATCACCGGCGAAGAAGCACGCCGAACGCGCGTCCTCGAGCAGGTACATGTTGGCGGCGCTCCGCCAGCGGTCCACCCCGTACCGGCTGCCGAGATGCTTGGCCGCCGCAGCCGTGAGCCGCACCCCGCCTATTTCGACCGAATCGCCAGGCGCCACCGCTTCCGCCTGACGATAACCTCGGCCACGAAGCCAGCGCATGACGGCCGGCGGCGCGTAGACCGGCACCTCAGCCGGCAGCTGGTCGAGCGACGCGAAGCTCAGATGGTCGGCGTGCGCGTGAGTCACCAGCACGGCGTCGAGCGGCGGCAGCTGCGCAAGCGCGATCCCGGGCGGTGACACCCGCCGGAGAAGTCCCGCGAGCTTTGGGTCGAAGTTCGGATCGGTGAGTATCCGCACCCCTCCAAACTCCAGCAGCAGCGTCGCGTGGCCAATGTAAGTGATGCGCATGAGCCGATCCCGATGAGCTGAGAGGTGCGTGACGCGAATCCGGCCGCCGCGCCGTGCCCGTGTCGCACCTCTCAGTTTACCCAGCCGCGCCCTCCAGGCGCAGCCCTCCTCGCAGCTACGGCTTTGGCATCACCTTTTTTCGTTCCCGCGCGATCAGCCACTGCTGCGGAATGGCCGCCATGTTCTGCACCGCGTAATACAGGTTCAGACCTGCCGCCATGTTGCGTAATACGATGAACAGAACGGCCGGCATCAGGTACGCAAGAATCTTCGCCTGCGGATTCGGCGGTGCCGCCTTGAGCCCGATCCACGAGAGGAGGAACATCGAACCGGCCATTACGGTCGGCAGTATGTAGTAGGGATCCTTCTGCGAGATGTCGGAGAGATACCAGAACGACACACCGCGGAATTCGATCGTGTTCTGGAACACGAAGAACAACGCGAACAGAAAGGGGAGCGGGATCAGCATCGGTAGGCACCCCATGATCGGAGTGGCCGGACTCATACCATGCTTCTTGTACAGAAGCATGATTTCCTGCTGCTGTCGCTGCATGTCCGTTTTGTACTGTGTTTGAATCACCTTCATCTCGGGCTGCAACGCCTGCAGCTTGAGCTGCGTGCGCATGGCGGTCTGATTGAGCGGCCAGAGCACCACCCGAACGGCAATGCCGAACACGATCAGCACCCAGCCGTAGCTCAACTTGAGCGCGTCGTGCATCCACAGCAGCAACTTCATCACCGCCGTCGCGAACGGCTGGATCATCCCCGCGAAGAACCCGCCGTACGGATTGACGTTCGTGAACTCACGGCCAAGCTCGGTGAGGCGCTTGTACTGCTGCGGACCGGCGTATGTCTCGAAGCTGAACGATCCGTCGTCAGGCAGCGCATAGCTAATCGTCGCCGCGGCATCGCGTGCCACATCCCGTTTCGCCCGCGGCGTCGGCACCAGGCGCGCGCCGGAAAACCCCTGCGCGCTCGAATCGGTGAGCAGCCCCAGCACGAAGTACTTGTTCTTGGTCGCCACCCACCGGTACGGTCCATCCGTTTCCACCTGCGCGCGCGCCGTATCCAGATCCTGAAACGAAACACTGCGCGCATCATCCAGCACCGGCTTCACCACGTAGGCATAGTAGCGAATGTCATCGAGCGAATCCGGCTCTTCCGTCCGCAGCCCATTGACGATCGTCACCAGTAGCTGGCTGCCGCCCGCTCCTTCCACCTGTCCGCGCACATCGATTACGTACGAATCAGCACCCAGTTCGTACTGCACCCTGACCGAATCGCCGCTAGGCAGGGCCCCCCGGAACGTCACCGCGTTGGGCGCCGTCGTGTCGGCGCTGAATGCGATGCCGTCGAGCGGAACGGTATCGCCTCGAATGGCCACGGCGTACCGCAAGAGCGGAGTATTTTCCCGGGCGAGGCGAACCTTGTGGCCGCTGTCAGCGAGCGCGCTGTCAACGAGCGATTCGTACTGAAGCAACTCCACCTGGAGCGGCTTTGCGCCGGCGGTCGAGAACACATAACGGGCCAGTGCGGTCTCCAGGTGGATCGTGTCGGCGGTGACAGGCACCGCCATCTCCACGCTATCCACCGGCCCGGCCTGTGCCTGCGCTGACGGCACTTCCGCTGCGGGCTGCGATCCCACGGACGCAGCCACACTGGCGGAATCGCCTGTTGGAGTGCGCGCCGTGGCGGTTGCAGATGGTCGGTCCGGGCGCGGCGGGGTGGGAAAGAGCCGCGGCACCGTAAGTACGACGACCGCCGTGAGGAGGATCGCCAGTAGAAAGCGTCTATCCATGAATCAGTTTGAGGTCACGGAACGGGATCGTAGCCGCCCGGGCGAAATGGGTGGCATCGGCCGATCCGACGCGCCGCCATCCATCCCCCCTTCAGCGCACCGTATCGCTGAAGTGCTTCGATCGCATACGCCGAGCAGCTCGGCGTGTACCGACATGCCGCTGGAAGCAGCGGCCCAAGCGAGACCTGATAAACCCTTACCACCAGAACCAGCAGCCGCCGGGGTACGTCGAGAAGCCACTTCATTTCTCGAGCCCCAGCGAGGCAAGGCGCGCCGCGCCACGTATCACTTCCTCGCGCAACTTCAGCGTGCTCGCACCATAAGCCTCCGGTCGCGCGCGAATCACGAGATCGATCGCAGGCAGCTGCGGCAGCACATCAACTCGTACGATCTCCCGAAGTCGTCGTTTCAGACGGTTGCGCGACACACTGGACTGCTTGTGCTTCGGAACAATGAACCCCACCCGTGGATGCGAAACAGGGGAAGCGGCCCCCCGGAGATCGAGATGCTCGGTCCGGAAGCGCTTCCCCTCTCGTGCCATCGTACGGAGCTCTGAGGACCCCGTCAGCCGGTGGCTGCGCGGGAACCGGATTTGATCAGGCGGCGGCGGCGTACTTGCTCGGCAATCGTACGGTCAGCCGCTTGCGACCCTTCTTGCG
>DATKDD010000185.1:0-8133 GCA_035512875.1 Gemmatimonadaceae bacterium
AGTCGTGCGTTGCTCCGCCGGGCGCCCATCAACTGGCTGATACTGATGAAAGCCCGTTATTCGCTCTGCGCGTGACCAGACGTCCTCATCCAGCCGCCCATCGATCTCGACTGCCACCTCGTAACGTGGAATCGTGATCTGGAAGCGGCCGGTCGAATCCGATTGCACGGCTGCAAGTTGCAGAAGCGCAGCAAGAAGAAGCATGGTGTAAGTGTAGACTGAAATCCGAACGTCAGTGGCTCCGCCACAGAGGCCAATGGCGGCGCGGCATGAAACTCTACAAGATCGCCGGACGTCGTGCGTGTGTCGACCTGCACTGGCGATCGTCGCCGGTGGGCGTTCACCGTCGGGCGCTCATGCGCACTACAGCGGCCTGACCGATCGTCGACGCAGATCAACCGGAGAACACGGAAATGCGTGCGACACCGATTCTGGTCCTTCGACCGATTCTGCCGTTCATGATGCTCGGCGCGGCCTCCTGCCAGGCGTCACGGTCATCCGAATCACCGGTAGTCATTCAATCGGACAGCGGCGCCGTCGAATGGGGTGCGTACGGACGAGACCCTGGCGGGGAGCGGCACGCACCGCTCGATGAAATTACGCGGCAGAACGTGAGCCGGCTGACGGTCGCCTGGACGTTCAATACGGGTGAAGACATGACCGCGCCGCGCGGCCGCGATCCGGCGCTGGAGACCACGCCGCTGATGGTCGACGGAACACTCTTCATAAGCACTCCACGTGGCCGCGTGATCGCGCTCGATCCGGAAACCGGCTCTGAGCGCTGGCGATTCGACCCCCGCGTTGATCCCGCGCTCGGCTTTGGCGATTTCACCAGTCGTGGCGTGTCGACGTGGGTGGATTCGGCTCGAACGGATGGCGCACCATGCCGCCGACGCATCTTCATGGCGACGGTCGACGCGCGGCTATTCGCGCTGGACGCGGCGACGGGTACGTCGTGTGAGGGGTTCGGTGTGGACGGCTCCATCGACCTGAGCCAGGGACTGCGTAATCCGCCCGACTCACGCTCCGAGTATGAAATGACTTCGCCGCCGGCAGTCATCAATGGAGTTGTCGTGACCGGCTCGGCGGTCGCCGACAACGGCCGGACAGCGATGGCGAGCGGTGAAGTTCGCGGCTGGGACGCGCGAACGGGAGCACTTCGCTGGACGTGGGATCCGGTGCCGCAAGCGCCTGACGATGAGGCGTACGATGACTGGCGCGGCGCGTCCGCGCGCAGCACGGGTGCCGCCAACGCCTGGAGTGTGATCGTGTCCGATCCCGCGCGCGACATGGTGTTCGTGCCGACGGGCAGCCCGAGCCCCGATTATTACGGAGGCGAGCGGATCGGAAGCAATCGCTATGCAAACTCCGTCGTCGCCCTTCGCGGCTCGACTGGCGCGCTCGTCTGGAGTTTCCAGACCGTGCACCACGACCTTTGGGACTTCGACAACGCGGCACCGCCAGCTCTTACGACGGTTCGCCGCAATGGCGCGGAAATCCCCGTCGTGCTGCAGGCCACCAAGAGCGGGATGCTGTTCGTGCTCCATCGGGAGACGGGTGAGCCGGTGTTCCCGGTCGAGGAGCGTCCGGTGCCGGCGAGTACGGTGCCTGGCGAACGGGCGTGGCCCACGCAGCCATTCCCGGTCGGAATCGCGCCGCTGTCGCCTCACGAATTTCCAACCGATTCCGTTTGGGGCGCAACCCCCGCCGATCTTGCGGAGTGCCGCGCACTCGCCGCCTCGCTTCGGAACGAAGGCGTGTTCACGCCGCCGAGTCTCGAGGGCACGCTGCAGATGCCGTCGAACATCGGTGGCGCGCATTGGGGCGGCGTGGCCGTGGACCCGGCGCGGCAGATTGCCGTCGTTCCCGTGAACCGGGTGGCTACCGTGGTGCAGCTCATTCCGCGCGAGCAGGTGGATCGTGACGAGGCGCAGCGTGAGGCAGGGCGAATGGGCTACGAGTACGCACCGATGCGAGGAACTCCCTACGTGATGCGCCGCCGTCTCTTCACGACGCAAGCTCGTGCTTTCTGCACGCCGCCGCCGTTCGGAGCTCTCGTCGCGGTAGACCTGTCGACAGGTGCGCATAAATGGAACGTGCCACTCGGCACGATTCAATCGTTGGTGCCGCAGGCACCCTCGGAATGGGGATCGCCGAACCTCGGCGGAGCGATCACTACCCGGTCGGGCGTGGTATTCATTGGCGCCGCGCTCGACCACGCGATTCGCGCATATGACATCGATACGGGGCGCGAGCTGTGGAAGGGCGCACTGCCAGCCGGAGCGAGAGCGACGCCGATGACCTACCGCGTGCGCGAAGGCGGACGCCAGTTCGTGGTCATCGCCGCAGGCGGATCTGATGTATTCGGCACCGGCGATGCCATAGTCGCATTCGCGTTGCCACCGGAGTGATTCTGGAGCTCAGGATGCGTCGTGGCTGGCGATCGGCGCGCTCATGCAGCGTGCACGGGAGTCGGACGCGGGCGTTGCGCGATTCGGAAGAGGAGCAGGATCGCGAGCAGCACGCAGCCGCCGAGCGCGGCGCCGCGGGGACCGGTGTACACGTGCGCGGTCACGAAAGCCGACGAAAGGAGCAGGGTAAACACCGTAATGCGCACACCGAAGCGGGAGAACTCGCCAAACGTAATTCGGGTACCTTCACGCTCTGCAATTCCGACGACGGTCAGGTTCGCCGACGCGCCGACGACGGTGCTGTTGCCGCCGAGGCAGGCGCCTAGCGCGAGCGCCCACCAGAGCACGATCGTGTCGCCATGCAGTTCGCCGGTGAGCTGTGCGACGATTGGAATGCTCACAGCTACGAACGGGATGTTGTCGATCAACCCCGAAAGCACGCCCGCCGCCCACAGGATCAGAAGCGCCGCGAACAGCAGGGTGCCCTCGGAAGAGAGTCCCAGCGCCGCGGCGCCGGCGTGGATGACGTGCGACAGGCCCCCGGCGAGCGCGGCGATGAGCCCGGTTTGTACCGCGGCCCCGACCGCCATGAACAGGAATGCGAAAAACACCAGCGTTGGCCACTCGATCTCATTCTCGATCACCGCGAGCAGCCCATGCTCCCGCTCTTCCTCGGTGGGCCGCCGTGTTCGCAGATAGAGCACGTCCTGCACGACGAGCACGGCCGCGCCACCAATCACCGCCGGCACCGCGGCCGGCATGCCCGTATAGCTGTGCGCCAGAAATCCGATCAGGACGCCGGCGCTGATCGCCAGGCTCCAGCGGAGCAGGGTAGGATTGTGAATCGGCGGGGACGCTTCCGGCAGCGGCTCGGCGGCACGCGCTCCGGCAATGTCGGAGGCGAAGTACCGCAGGGTCAGCCATTCAGTGCCTATCATCATGATGGCGCATGGAATCGTCAGGTTCGCGAGGAACTGCAGAAAGCTCAACCCCGCTCCCGAGCCGATCATGATGTTGGGTGGGTCGCCGATGAGTGTCGCGGCGCCTCCAATGTTGGCGGCCATTACCATCGGTAACAACAACATCACCGGGCGCACGTTCAACCGCTTCGCCATCTGCAGCGCCATCGGCGTAAGGAACACTACGGTCGTCACGTTGTCCGCGACCGCCGAAAGCATTGCGGTGAACCATAGCAGGAGCGTAAGGGCGCCTGCCATCCGACCGCCGGTACCGGCCATGATGCGTGCTACCCCCCACTCGAACACCCCTGTGGACTTGAGCACGCCCACGATCGCCATCATCGAAGCGAGAAGCAGGAGCACGTTCAGATCGAGCGCGTCCTTGGCCGCCTCGAACGTGATCAGATGGAACGGCGTGAGATAGGTGATGACCCAAAGCACCGCCACCGCCGTAATGACCACCAGCACGCGATGCGCGGACTCGCGCGCGAGCAGCACGAAGACGGTGGCCAGGATCATGCCGACGATGCCTTGCGACACGGCATCCGTGGTCGGGACGATTCCCGGGGCGTGGGCCTGGGCCCAAACGGGCGCCGCGGCGGCAAGACCGAGCACCGCCGCGAGCACTCGTCCCACCGCGCGGCGGCCCGTCACGCGCTACGCCGCAATCCGAGGTTGAGGACGCGAGTAAGCAGTTCCGGATAGGTCATTCCGGTATACTTGGCCGCCATTGCCAGTTCTTCGCTCTCGGCGATCTCCGGGTTGGGGTTGGCATCGAGAAAATGAAGGGCGCCATCGTCGGACAGCCGATAGTCGATCCGCGCGTAGCCGTCCAGCTCGAGTATGCGGTAGATGCGCTTGCTGGTTTGCGTGATTCGCGCGGCAAGTCCTTCCGGCAGATCCTCGGCGACGCGTTGGAAAATCCCGCGCCTTTTCTGATAGGCGACGTCGTGCTTGACCTTCTCGGTGGCGATCAGCGCAGCGTTCGAGGGCATGTTCTCGAACACCAGCTCCCACACCGGGAGCGCCAGCAGCCGGTCGTTTCCCAGAATGCTCACGTAGTACTCGCGCCCCTCGATGAATTGCTCGGCGATCGCGTCCGTTCGCAGCCGCTCATGCACGAATGCCACGCGCTCGGCCAACTTCTCGTCGGAATCGACGATCGACGCCTGTGAGATGCCGAGCGAGCCGTGCTCGGTCAGGCTCTTGACGATGAGCGGGAACTCGAGCCGGCGAGGCCGGCGCACCGACCGGTGCAGCGCAAATACGGCGAAAGCCGGCACGCGGATCCTGTGATAGGTGAGCAGCTTCTTGCAGAGCGCCTTGCTACGCGCAATGACGAGACCGCGCGGATTGCACCCCGTATACGGTACCTGGAGCAGCTCGAGGTAGCTGACGACGTTCTGGTCGTACAGGATATTGCGGTGGAACTCTTCGAGCAGGTTGAAGACGATCGTCGGGTTCCACGTCTCGATCGCCTCGCGGACCGGCCGGAGCTCGTCCTGCACACCCAGCGGCTGTACCTCGTGGCCGAGGCCGCGGAGCGTGGTGACGACGTCGAATTCGGTTTTCCAGCTGTCGGCATCCTGCTCGCTGTGGCCCTCGCGCGAGTCGGGCGGCAGCAGGTCGGGATGCATGAGTACCAGCACGCGATGCTTTTTCATAACGCGATCCATTCCCGGTGGCCTTCGCTATAAAGGAAGTGTATCGTCTTCGCCGTGAGGAGCACGGCGAACTCCATGCGCAACTGACGCTCGCTGCCGACCGCGCGCAGCCGCAGCTCCCGGCAGCGACCGATCATGTTGCCGAGGATGATGTCGAGCGTGAACTGGTACTCGCCAGTCCAGCGGGCTACGCTGCGGCGGATCTCCGTTCGGTGACGCCGGAGAAACGTCGACGCGAGTTCGTGCTTGGCATGCTTCGGCGCATCGGAGAACAGCTGGCGCAGCTCGCGGTCGTACGTATTCGGAAACTCCACCGAGTATTGCTCCCGTTTGGCCGCGTAATGCTCGGCAAGGGTCTTTCCGAGCTGAGACACCGGTTCGATCCTGCGGCGAGTCCGGATGATCGGGCGGCTGTGCGCAATCTCGGACATGAGCTCATCTACGTATTCGAGCTTCTTGAGCGCCGGCCAGCCGGCGTAGCGCTTGCGCCAGTCGGACTTGGGGCGAAGCCACACCGCGAAGGTCTCGGCAAAGTCCTCGTCAGGGTGTGCCTGCGCGTACCAGAGCCGGAGATGCTGGACGAACCGCTTGCTCGCCGGATTCGGACGGTAGTGCGTGGGGTAGAGCGTTGAGGAGCGGCCGAACAGTTGCTGCCACCTCCTTTTCCGCTGTAGCTGATAGGCATGCTGAATTGCATGGCCGGTCTCGTGCCGGAGAATTCGCATGCATTCGTCGCGAGAACCCCCTTCCACATCCAGCATCTGGCTGCGCTCGAGACGCATGAGACGCGGATGACAGAGGTAGAACGGAATCGCGAATCCGGGAATGTTGCCTGGCGAAAACCATTCGTCGGAAAGCCAGATGTGCGGGCGCATGCTGATGCCCCGCGCGTCGAGCTGTCCGTACAGGTCGTCGATCTGCTCCTCGAGCCAGGTGTTCTCGATGCGAACTCCGAGATCGCGGATCCGCAGCTGCATCAGGCGATCGCTTGGCCAGCGCGCCCAGGGAAATGGCATGGCATCAGGACTGAAGACGGGATCGGCCGCGACTTGCGGCGTGTGTAATATGGAATGTGCGGCCGCCGGTGGAAGGAAGCCGCTTGTTGCGTTCGACATGTACGGGTACGTTCGACCGCATGGAGACTCCGACCCCCGCGCCCTCGAATCCCTTGCCGGATCCGCGCCCAAGAACCCTGGATCCCCGGGTCGTCAGGTTGTGGCGCACCCAAGCCGTAATCTGGACGGTGGTGCTGGCCGGCACGGCGGGTGCTCTACACCTGGCCTGGGGGCACGCGTTCCCATTCTGGATTGTCGGAGCGTTCGTGCTGGTATATGGGGCGGTTTACCTCGCCATTTGGGTGCAGCGAGCCTACGCGGCCTGGGAGTTCGAGATCCGTGAGGCCGACGTGCGGCTGCGGCACGGCGTGCTCTGGAAGCGCACCAGTGTAGTGCCGCACGCTCGCATTCAGCACGTCGATACCCGTCATGGGCCGCTCACGCGGGCGTATGGTCTGGCTTCGGTGATTCTCTACACCGCTGGACACACTGGCGCGGCGATCGAGATACCCGGGCTGCCGGCCGCGGAGGCGGAATCGCTCCGAGAGCGGTTAGGTGCGCTCAGCGGAGCGGATGATGCAGTCTGACCCAGCTCGAACGCTGGAACGGCCGGGAGAGGGACGACGGTTGCACCCGTTCACGCTGTTGTTCAGCACCCTCGGCATGGCGCGCCGGCTGATCCTCCCCGCGGTGTTCGGCGGATTGTCGGCTTCTGACGGTGACGCCGGGCGCGCGGTGCTCGTGATCATCGCTGTTCTCACCATTCCGTCGTTCGCACTCGCGGTGGCGCACTACCTCTCATTCCGCTATATGGTCACCAAAGAGGAGCTGACGTATCGCTCGGGCGTGCTGCGAAAGCAGCAGCGGGTGATCCTGCTCGCGCGCGTTCAGAACATAGAAGTGCGCCAGAGCCTCGTGCAGCGCCTTGCCGGTGTCGCCGAAGTACGCGTGGAAACGGCTGGCAGCGGAGCGGAGCCCGAAGCGGCGCTGGCGGTGCTCGGCCGCGCCGACGCCGATGCATTGCGCGACGCGCTGCTGGCGCATCGGGTGCGACTTCGCAGAGCAGGCGAAGGTGTGGAAGGCGGTGCGGCAGCGGGGGAGCCGGCCGAGATCCGGCCGCTCGTCCACCTGACTCCTCCCGAGCTGGCGATCGCGGGTGCGACGGCCAACGAGGCCGGGATCATCGCCGCCGCGCTGGTGGGTCTGCTGCAGTTCGCCGACGACCTGCCGCTGCCCCTCGAGCGCTACCTGCCCGATGCGGAGACTTTCCTCGCCAGTCAATCGGTGGCCGGCACCATAGTGCTCGTCGTGGGCCTCATCGTTGCCCTGATCGTGATCGGCTGGGTGGTCTCGATCGTGGGATCGGTTGTCGGGTACTATGATTACACGCTCACCCGGTCGGGCGAGGAGCTTCAGAAGCGTTATGGCCTCCTCTCGCGCCGGGAAGCCAACGTACCACTGCGCCGCGTGCAGTCCATCCGGATCGAGGAATCGCTGCTGCGGCGGCCGCTCGCGCTTGCCTCTCTCAAGATCGAGACGGCAGGTGGGCCGGCGCAGCGGCAGCGCGGCGGGGCGGAGGCGTTCGTGCCGATCGCGCAGGCGAACCGGGTACCCGGGCTGGTGCAGGAGATCTTCCCTTCCTTCGTTCTCGACACCAGAAAGCTTCGATCCGTGCATCCTCGGTCGATTCGGCGGGCAGCGACGCGTTATGCCGCGGTGCTCCTCATGCTCGCCGGCGGACTTTCCTTCGCCGACCCGCGCGCCCTGTGGCTGCTCCTTGCGATGCCGGTCACCTGGCTCGTCGCTCGCTGGCAGTATCGCATGCGGGGCTACTATCTGGCCGATGAGCACGTCGTTCTGCGAAGCGGCGTGCTCAACCGTGTGACGTGGATCGTGCCTGACGACAAGATTCAGACTTTGCACGTGATGGTATCGCCCTTTCAGCGCCGCCACGGGCTCGCCAGCGTGGTCGTGGATACCGCCTCGGGTGGCGCGCAGCCAACACTGATCGACGTCGGCACCGCGGAGGCCGAATCGCTGCTCG
>DATKDD010000186.1:0-2276 GCA_035512875.1 Gemmatimonadaceae bacterium
GCGCCACCGGGCGGTGCAAGCCAACAGGCCGGCGATCGAGGAGGTGCGCGAGGTGTGGCGGCGCCTCGGCGGCGGGATACCGCGCCTGGGGGAAGCGGAGCTGGCGCGGCTGTACGAAGACCGCCTCGCCGATGTCGACTCTATGGACGAGTTCCGCTCTGCGAATCTTGCGCTGGACCTCGGTGACTTCGTTTCCGACGAAGCGCGTGCTCGAGCCGCGGCGCTGCCTGACGCGGTGACGGTGCGTGGTGCCGAGGTGCCTATCCAGTACGACGTGGAGAGCGAGATTGGCGGGGTGGCGCGCCTGCGGCTGCCGGAGAAGATGGCAAGGACGCTCGTCGAAGCCGAGGTACCGGTCCTGGACAGGCCGGTGCGTTTCATGGTGATGCGAGGCAAACGCGGCACGGTACGCGCCGCCAACATCGATGAGCTGCAGGAGGCGCTCGACCGGCCGTGGTTCACGGCTGACGAATACGCTGACGATGGCGTGCCTGTCGAGAGCCGCGCGGGTGGCGAGAAGCGCGGTCGGGGTGGTGAACGAGCGCGGGGCGGCGGGCGGCGATCTTCAGCGCGTGGTTCGGGACCGCGGGGGAGCGAACGCGGTGGAAATCGCTCAGGGCAGAATGAAGGATCAGCCGTCGGAGAGGCGCCGCGAGGCCCCGGGCCGGGGTCGCGCGCGCGAGGTACCAAGCCTCGAGGCGAGCGCGGCGGCCCACCGGGCGGCAAACGCGGAAAGGGTGGACGCCGTGGGCCCTGAATGGAACGATGATGCGAGATACGTTGCCAGCGCGCAGTAGCGTCGGGAGCTAGTTTGTTCGTGCCACCGATTGCGGACCTGCGAAAGACTCCCTCTGCACGAGGTGTGGACATGCGGTTGATTCCAGCCGTTCTGTTCTTGCTCGGTGCGGCATGTGCATCGCCTGACGAGAAAAACACCGATACGTTGTCAGCAAGCGAGCGCGACAGTGCCCTCGCCGAATCGGATATTCCCGGCGCTCGGGGTGTTGCCGGCGCAATGCGAGCAGTCGACTCGGCGGCCGCCCGCGCCGCACGACGCGATTCGATCGCGAACGATCCCTAACGGGAACCTACGGTGCCGGCTGACGCCATTCGCGCCAATGTGCCAGTATGGGAGGACGCGGCGTGGGAAGGCCTCCCCGTGCTCGAGCAGGAGCTCGTCGCCGACGTCTGCGTCGTCGGCCTTGGCGGTTCGGGGTTGGCGGCGGTGCACGAGCTTCTGACGGCCGGTGCCCGTGTGGTCGGCGTCGACGCTGGCAGCGTCGCCGGTGGAGCCGCTGGCCGCAACGGCGGCTTTCTAATCGCCGGACTGTCCGAGTTCCATCACGACGCCGTGGCGCGCTTCGGGCGCGAGCGCGCTACGGCGCTCTATCGCCTGACGATGGACGAGATCGAGCGCATCGCCGCTGAGACGCCACAGGCAGTGCGGTTGACCGGCTCGCTGCGCATCGCCGCGTCGGACGAGGAGGAGCGTGACTGCCGGGCGCAGCTCGACGCAATGCATGCCGACGCGCTTCCCGCCGAGTGGTACGAGGCCCGCGAAGGTCGCGGGCTGCTCATCCCCACCGATGGCGTCTACCACCCGATGCACCGGTGCCGGACGCTCGCGCGTGAGGCGATCGCCGGCGGTGCTCGGCTGTTCGAGCGCTCGGCGGCGACGCATATCGCGGGAACAGAGGTGCTCACCACCGCGGGACGGGTGCGGTGCGGAGCGGTCGTCGCCTGCGTTGATGGCGCACTCGCTCGCACCTTCCCGGAGCTTGCGTCGCGTGTGCGAAGTGCGCGGCTCCAGATGCTGGCCACTGCCCCTACCGATGCCGTACACCTAACGCGTCCGGTATACACCCGTTGGGGCTACGACTACTGGCAGCAGCTTGCCGACCGCCGCCTCGTCTTCGGCGGGTTTCGCGACGAAGCCGAGCAGGAGGAGTGGACCGATGTAGCCGAGCCGACCACGCGCGTGCAGGAGTTGCAGGAACGATTCGTCCGCGAGCAGCTCGGCGTCCGGGAGCCTGTCACGCATCGGTGGGCGGCGACGGTCTCGTTCAGCAGCAGCGGACTTCCGATCTTCGAGGAGGTGCGCACGGGGGTATGGGCCGCGGGCGCCTACAGCGGTACCGGAAACGTCATCGGAGCACTGTGTGGGCGAGCGGCTGCCCAGCTAGCCACCGGTCAGTCTGCCGTGATCTCCGAACTTCTTCGGTCCGAGCAATCCTTCTCCTAACGCATGGGCGTTGATCTAGCCGTTCGCAATTCGC
>DATKDD010000187.1:0-2235 GCA_035512875.1 Gemmatimonadaceae bacterium
AAGATGCTGGCGCTCATCGGCATCGGCTTCACGCTGGCGGCGGCGCTTCTTGGCGGGTCGGGCGTGCCGGTGGACGGCGACGCGAGCCGGCGCTCGTGGCTCGGGCTCGACTTCTTCGTGCTGAACCTGCTGCTCTACTCCGCCGTCTTCATTCCGCTCGAGCGGCTGTTTGCGCTGCGCGCCTCGCAGCACGTATTCCGGCGGCAGTGGATGGTCGACCTCACCTACTTCTTCGTCAACTCCCTGCTGATCGAGGTGCTGGCCATCCTCACGCTCACACCGGCGCTGATCTTCTTCGACTGGGCGCGGGTGCCGGCGGTGAGCGCGGCGGTCGCATCGCTGCCGCTCATCCTCGCCGTGCCGGTGCTGCTGCTCGTCGCCGACTTCACGCAGTACTGGATTCACCGCATGTTCCATGCGGTGCCGCTGCTGTGGCCGTTCCACGCCATCCATCATTCGGCCGAGGAGATGGACTGGCTGGCGGGGTCGCGGCTGCATCTCGTGGACGTGATCGTCACGCGCGGGCTCGTCTACGTCCCGATCTTCGTGCTCGGCTTTTCCCGCACGGCGCTTGCCATCTACGTCTTCATCGTCGCCGCGCAGGCCACGTTCATCCACGCCAACGTGCGCTGGGAGTTCCGGCCGCTGCGCAAGGTTCTCGCGACGCCGGGCTTCCACCACTGGCACCACGCCGCCGAGCGCGACGCGATCGACAAGAACTTCGCGGTGCACACGCCCATCTGGGACATCCTCTTCGGCACCTACTACCATCCCGACCGCTGGCCGTCGGCGTACGGCCTCCACGGCCGGCTCGACATTCCCGCTCGCTGGACCGGGCAATTGTTGTATCCGTTCAGGAAACGGAAGCGGTAGCCCTGCGGAAGAGCCGGGCGAGGTTGACATCCGCCGCCAAAGGCGTTCCGATGGCATATTGGTCAACGTTGGAGAGGAGAATCATGGCAATGCTCAACCCGCGACTCGATCGCCAGGCGCCCTCGCGGCGCACGCTCGCCGCACTCGGCGTCGTCCTTCTGCTGGTCGCGCTGCCGGTCGCGTCTCTGCGCGCCCGGCAGGCCGGTCCGGCGCCGCTCACCGGCACGATCTACGACGTGACCGGCGGCGTGATTCCGGGCGCGACAGTGACGCTCGTGGACGAGGCGCAGAACAAATCCGTCGCCACATCCGCTGCCACCGGGCGCTTCGATTTCCCACGCGTGGCTGCAGGCAAGTACGACCTGGAGGTGACCCTTCCGGGCTTTCGCGCGCTTCGCCAGGAACTCGAGTTGCGCAATGCGCGTGACTGGGATGGCGCCGTCATCCTGCAGGTTGGCGAATTGCGGGAATCGATCACCGTTTCTGCGGCCCGCACTACGGCGCAGGAGCAAGTGCCGTCGCCGACGGCGCCGCGCCAGCCGGTTCGCGTAGGAGGCGACGTCCGCGCGCCGAGGAAGACGATCGACGTCAAGCCGACCTATCCGGCGTCGATGCGCCAGGCCGGTCTCAGCGGGGTCGTGCCGATCGAGGCCATCATCGGGCGCGACGGTGCCGTCTCGTCGGTTCGCGTGCTCAGCGCGCAGGTGCACCCGGATTTCGCGATTGCTGCCGCGGATGCCGTACGCCGGTGGCGCTTCTCGCCCACGCTGCTGAACGGCGTGCCGGTCGACGTGATGATGACCGTCAGCGTCCGGTTCGCGCTGAATTAGCCGCCCGTACATGGAAAAGGCCCGCGTGCGCGGGCCTTTTCGCGAGATGTTGGTCGGGGCGAGAGGATTCGAACCTCCGACCCCTCGGTCCCGAACCGAGGCGCAAAGGGCTGAATTTCGGAATGAATTCGGCCTATTCCTCGATCAGCATGCAAGCAGCATACAAAGTTTCACCAGGCTTCCGACCGGCATCGACCGACTTCCCCGCTCAATCCCGCTAACTCGCCGCGAACTAGCCCACGCCGGCAGGTGATCGCCGCTCACCGGTCGCGCTTTCGGGCGCTCGTTGACGCACTTTGCTGCCATCGACAGAAGTAATCGCTTGGAGCGCGGAGGTGTCGTCGTCGCGGTCCTTCAGCTTGTTGTGTTGAAGCGACCAGTCGCGGAGGATCGAGAAATACTCCACCAGCCGCTGCAGCTCTTGTTCCGATAGGGCGACTGCCGCAGTCGCATCGTCGGTCGAGTTCTTCATGCCCACGACCACTGTTTGAAATTCAGTTCGCCACCGGTTGCGGTCACTGTCTCTCAATCG
>DATKDD010000188.1:0-6831 GCA_035512875.1 Gemmatimonadaceae bacterium
CATCGCGCACGACCTCGCGGTCGTCGAGCACATCGCCGACCGCGTTGCCGTGATGTACCTCGGCCGCATTGTCGAGCTGGCGAGCGGTTCGGACCTCTACCGCGAACCGCTCATGCCCTACACGCAGGCGCTGCTTTCGGCGGTGCCGGTTCCCAATCCGGCGACGCGGAAGAAGCGGATCGTGTTGGTGGGCGACGTTCCCTCCCCCGCCAATCCGCCCTCCGGCTGTCCGTTTCACCCCCGCTGCCACCATCCGGCCAGGGACAAGGCGTGCGCCGCCATAGTCCCGCCGCTCGAGGAGAAGGCGCCCGGCCACTGGGTAGCCTGCATCAAGCAGGAGCCGACCACAGTTTCCTGGGAAGCGCAGCGGGAAGCGGGTGGCACCCTTCCGCCACAGCGGTATCTTCCCGTGCCGATAATAGATCCCCAACCTGCCTGACCGGCACCGCACCCTCTGCCGGCCGCCAGCTCGAGGCGGCCGAATGCCTCTCTCACACCATTCAGCTCAGTGGCCACACCAACTTCTGCCGCCGCGACAACACTCGACCGGCCCTCGGTGCTCGATGACCGGTCCTTGTTTGGTCATCCCAGGGGACTCGGACTGCTCTTCGTGGTAGAGATGTGGGAGCGATTTTCCTACTACGGGATGCGTGCCTTGTTGGTGCTGTACCTGGTCAACGCCCTCAACTGGGGCGACGGCAATGCCGCACGGCTCTATGGCACCTACACGTCGCTGGTCTACCTCACGCCGCTGATCGGCGGCTTTCTGGCCGATCGCCTGATCGGCACGCGCCGCTCGCTGGTGATCGGTGGAATTCTCATAGCGTTAGGTCATTTCGCGCTGGCGTTCGGACCCAGTCCGGTCGGCCCGGGGTCGGGTCCGCCGGGCACCGATGCGATGCTTCCGTTCTATGCCGGTCTGGGACTGATCATCCTCGGGACGGGCTTCTTCAAGCCTAATGTTTCGACGATGGTGGGACAGGTCTACCGTGATGGCGACCAGCGGCGGGACGCCGGGTTCACCATCTTCTACATGGGCATCAATCTCGGGGCTTTCCTGGGGCCGCTGGTGGCCGGCGGTTTGGGACAGAGCGAGCGGTTCGGCTGGCACTGGGGGTTCGGATCGGCCGGAGTCGGGATGGTGCTCGGCCTGATCGTCTACATGTGGGGACGCGACAAGTATCTCCCCGGCATCGGCTTCGTCACTCGTGAGGCCGACAAACCGGCCGCAGCCGCGGAGTCGGTAACCGACCAGTCGATCAACTATGGGCATGCGCTGATCGGCGCGGGGATCGGCTCAATACTCGCCTTCCTGAGTGGCGGCAGCATCATGGCGTACCTGTTCGGCGTGATAATCGGCGCCACCATCGGTGTCACGCTGCTCGGGACCCGCGGTGAGGAGCGCAACCGCGTGATCGCGCTGTTCATCGTCGTCTTCTTCGTGATTTTCTTCTGGATGGCTTTCGAGCAGGCCGGAAGCTCGATGAATCTGTTCGCCGACCGCTATACCGATTTGGACGCCGCCGGCGTCGAGATCAAGTCCAGCTGGTTCCAGTCGGTGAACGCGTTCTTCATTCTGCTTTTCGCACCGGTGTTCGCCGCCCTGTGGACCGGACTCGGGCGCGCCGGCCGAGAGCCTTCGACCGCGCTCAAAATGGCGCTGGGGCTGGTACTGCTCGGACTCGGCTTCGTGTTCATGATCGTGGGTGCGCAGGGCGCCGATGCGTGCACCGCCGAGGTGGGGCGCGAGGCGGCGATCGAGGGCGGGCGCTGCGCCATTGTCAGTCCGATGTGGCTCGTTGGCGCTTACCTGCTGCACACGCTGGGTGAGCTCTGTCTCTCGCCGGTGGGACTCTCCTACGTGACGAAGGTGGCGCCGGTGCGCTTCGCATCGCTGCTGATGGGCGCCTGGTTCCTCGCCAACAGCGCCGCGCAGTACATAGGGGGCCTCCTTGCGGCGCAGATCGAGAACATCCCGGAGCAGAGCACGTTCTTCACCATCTTCGTCGTCACCTCGTTTGGCGCCGCCGTGCTCATGTTCATTATGGTGCCGCTGCTGAAGCGCCTCACCAGGAGCGTGCAATCGTAGTTGGCGCGATCCTCCCGGGACGCTCCCCGGACCGCGATTAGCTAGAAAATGCTACGGGGTACCGCACGCTCTCTGCTACGGGCAACGTCGCCGAGCTCGCGCCAGGCGAGCGGACAGACTGAGCCGCCCCGGTGGGCCCAGACGAAAGACTCCCCTACGTCAATGAAGCGGCGTGACAGCGACAGTGCGACCGGCTCTTCTCTAGATGAGCGGACGAACGCTCGTCGGCAGCTACTTCTTCCAGACGGTGGGCGAACTCTGTCTGAGCCCCGTGGGACTGTCATCGATGACCAAGCTGTCGCCGCGCAAGTACGTGGGACAGATGATGGGCATCTGGTTCCTCGCCTCCGCGCTCGGCAACCTCATCGCCGGCCTGGTCGGCGGTAACGTGGATCCCGAGAACCTCGAGCAGGCGCCGCGACTGTTCACCCTGACGACGTTTTCGCTGTTCGGCGCGGCTCTGGTGCTCATTCTCCTGATAGTACCAATCCGGCGCATGATGGCGACCACGGCGTCGCAGGAGAAAGCCTGACGAACCACAGCCAGCCGCGGATCACGGCTAGAAGATGCTCGTCGGCACCGTGCGCTCCCTGCTTCGCGACACGTCGCCGGGCTCGCGCCAGCCGAGCGGCAGGCCAACCGAGACGGTGCTGAAGCGGAGCTCCCAACCCACGCCTTCTCCACGATGCACCGGCAGCGTCAGGTCCAGTCGATAGGTGCGTCGTGATCCCGAGGGGACGGCGGCAAGGATGGCGATCCCTGCGCCGATCCGGTAAGGCGTGTCGATTCCGTAGGGCACGTTGCCCGCCCACAACCGCCCCGCATCGACGAACACCGCGCCGGCCACATCGGCGTCATCGCGCCAGACGTCGACCAGCCACCGGTCCTCGAAGCGCATCACCAGCCGCCGCGCCCCGGCCTCCCGCGCTCGCCGGTATCCGCGCACTCCGGCGCCTCGTATACCTAACGAAAGTTGATAAGGAGAACGGATCTGCCACCCTCCGCTCCACTCCACGTCGATTTCCGTTGTATGGCGCGAGCCGAACAGCTGGAACAGCGAGAGCCGGCCGTCTGCGAGAATGCCGTCCCATCGCTCGGTATCGGAGTTTTGCCGTCCCTCGCCCCTTCCATCCAGCCTGAGGAACGTTCGCCCGCTTCCGACGCCGATGTAGAGATCGCCGGCGATGAAGATGTCGTCATCGCCGCGCGGACCCAGGCTCAGACTGCGCCCGAACATCAAGCCGACCTGTACGCCATGCGCGATGTCCTGGGTGGCAGTGAGCGCATCGATGCGCTCCATCTCCGTGAAGTCGAGCATTCGAAAGCCCCAGATGGCATTGAGGCGCACGTTGCGCCTCGTCTCGTAACGATGTAACAGGCTGGCTGACTCACCGGTGGTGTCCGGGCGCGGCGGCAAGCCGGTCAGATACTCTTCCCGCGAGTACGACACGCCGAACAGGCTGAGCCTCCCCGGCGGGCCCAGTCGGATTACTCCGCCCGCATCGATGAAACGGCGCGACAGCGACAGCATGACCGGCACCTCGCTCGCCAGGCGGACGAACGGAAACACCTCGTCGCTTTCCGTGGCGGTCACACGCCAGGCGCGCCGCTGCTCCTCGATCAGGAAGGGCCGCGCCATCTGCACGAGCCACCGGCGCTCACCCATGTCGCCACGCTCAGCGGCGAGCTCCAACTCGTAAGGGAGGCCCAGAAACTGGTGATCGGTCAGCGCCAGACCGTAGCCATCGCGCCCTTCCAGGTTCTGCCACCGGGCAATGATCGCCGTTCCGGTGCCTCCGGCATTGCGCTCGCCGAGTCCGACGGCGGTAGGGTTGGCGCCGCGGAAGGAGCCGTCGACCACCGCCGTCAGTTCGTCGGTCGTGACGACGATGATCTTCACCCCGCCGGCCCCGTCGTCGTACGAACCAACGCTGGCGGACGCGAAGAACTGATAGCTGCGCAGCAGCCGTTCCGTCTCCCGCCGTCGAAGCTCGACGCACGGGTCGCCGGCGCGCATGAGGATGTATCGCTTGACTACCGATGGACGGGTAGTCGTGTGCATAGCCTGGAGCACTCGCAGCGGCGCCCGATACCAGGGCACGTCGCGCGGAGCGAACGGCGGACGCGTACGCACCTGGACGTCCGTGATCGTCTGACCGTTGCAGAGGACCGGGACCTCGAGCGTGTCCTGCGCTCGAGCCTCCGCCCCGGCCAGCACGAGTACGCCCAGGACGAGAGCCCGGCGCACGGGACGCCCTACTTGCCCATCCGGCGTTTGAGCTCCGCCAGCATCTCGCTCGCGCGCGCTTCCCGCGCCATGCGATCGATCTCGCTGCGGAGCCCCCCATCGTTGGGCTCGAGCGGATCGTCAGGCGCGAGCGGCGATCCCCCGCCCACCTCGCCCGCGGCGTTCGCTGCCTCGATCCCCGCCGAGCGCGCCCTCAGCTCGCGCGTCATGTCCTCCACCTCGCGCTCGGCAAGCGACAACTCCGCCTCCTGTGCCACCAGCTTGTGCTCGAGCACCCCCACCCGCTCGCCATGGCGTCGCTCGTAGTCGCGCGCGACTTCGATGGTCTGCGTGTCCTCGATCTGCTCCGCGAGCCGGCCGCGACGCTTCACCGTCTCCAACTCGTCACGTTCGCGTGCCAGCCGGCTCCGCGTCTGTTCGAGCTGCTCGCGCATCTCGCGAACCGAGACCTTGGCTTCGACCACCGCCTCGCGCATCATCGCGACCATCGTACGGCGATCGGCCGGCGTGGTGGCGCGGTCGATCACATCGGCCATGCGCTGCTTCAGCTGCTCGAACATGCGCGGTCGGAGGTCGGAAAGTGGGCGAATACATCTCGAAGCATGGTTCGTACGGAACCGCTGCTTCCCGATATTCACCCCGCGTGCACCTCGCGCGCAAGCGAAGGCCCAAAGGCTCAGCTGGCGTTCCGCCAGAGCGACTCGTCCCGCACCTGCCGCATCAGCCGCTCGGGGGTGTGGACATTCGGGAACAGCATGGCGTCGCTAACCACATTCAGCGCCACCCGCAGCCGGCCGAACCGCTCGGCCGCCCCCTGGAAGATCGCCGCCATGCCGTACGACTCGGCCAGGCGGTGGTCGGCCGCCAGCAGAAAGCCGCGCTTCCCCATCTCCTCGTAATAGCCCAGATCGGGACCGCCCTTGCGCCACCGCTTCTGTTCTATGTGATCGGGAAACAGCCCACTGATCCACAGAGCGTAGTTGCCCAGATGGGCGCGCACCAGAAAGGCACGCCTGGGGTCGGGACCGTCCGCGTCCCGGAGGAGCGCGGCGATGGTGTCGTACCGCTCGTCATCGGCGATGCCGATTCGGTGCGCGTTGTCGCGGACACCGAAGTGCAGCACGATCGCCGAGAGGTAATCGGCCATCGCGCGGTCACACTCGCCTACGCGGAGCAGGGCGTTCCGCACGACCACGTAACAGAAAAACGGGAGCGACGCCCGCGCCCCCAGTGACCCATCGAGCAACGCGCCTAGCAAAGCGGGGTCGTCGAGCAGCGCGTCGAACCCCTGATCGCGCAGCTTTACCTCCGCCTCATCCTGCGCATTGCCCGACCCACGCGCGATCAGCCGCAGCGCAAGCTGCGCATCGTCGCGCGTCAGCGAATGTCGCACATTGGCGAAAATCATGGACGTCTCCCACTCAGTCGGTAGTAAGGCCCTGGCATCCCGCGCTATTGACCCGCCTTACGGCAGCTGTCTCGATGCGAAATGCAAACACCGGTCCCCCTCCCCTCTTACTTCAGAAGATCGTCCGCGTTCCGCGCAACATGCAACCTGGCACTCACCGCCGAACAGTGCTAATCACGCCGCTGCTCCGGGTGTTTCCCTTGGACGGTGACCCTTGGTCGCCACTGCTGCGATCCGCCGGTCCTAACGCACCTGTTTCGAAACGTCGCTCGCAGAGGATCACGGGACTGCAACCCCTCCGCTCACAGTGGGCCGGGTCGCGCGATTGGCGATCGCCTCCCCCGCCCGCATTATCAGCGTGCTGACACGCGCCAGCTTGGCATAGTCGATCTTGTCAGGGTGGTCCGTCACCTTGTGATAGTCGTCATGCAATCCAGTCGTGAAGAACACGACCGGAATGCCCTTTTCGGCGTAGCTGAAGTGATCGCTGCGAAAGTAGATGCGCTCCGGATGCGTGGGCGAATCCCATTCGCGGTTGAACGAGAACGGCTGTGCCATCGACGCATTCACCGAATCGACGATTGCTCCGACCACTACACTCTGGCGCTGCGGCGCCGCCTCCGGTCCGACGATATAGAGCGAATCCGGCGCGTTGCGTCCGATCATGTCGGCATTCAACTGCGCCACCACCGAATCGATCGGAACCGTAGGATTGTCGGTGAACCACTGGGAGCCGAAGAGTCCCTGCTCCTCCGCCGTGTGCCACACGAAGAGCGCGGACCGGCGAGGCTTGACCGGCAACTTCGACCACGTCTCGGCGATCTGCAGCATCCCCATGCTCCCCGAGCCATCATCGTCGGCGCCGTTGGCAATCGAATCGCCGTTGACCGCGGGTAGAATACCGACGTGATCGAGATGGGCGCCGATGGCCACGTAGCTGTTGCGCAATGCGGGATCGCTTCCGCGCACCAGGCCCACCACATTGTGCGCCTCCAACGACTGCTGCTCGACGACGATCCCCGCCTCGAGACGCGCGTTGAGCGGGCCGGGAGCGTCGGCCTGCGGAAAGCCCGCCGGCACCAACGA
>DATKDD010000189.1:0-2346 GCA_035512875.1 Gemmatimonadaceae bacterium
GGATCGCCGCCTCATCCTCGGCCCAGCTCGATGGGGCTCTCGCTCCTGCCGGCGTGGGTGGAGCGCAGGCCGAGGCGGCTGCGAATGCGAGCGAGACCGCGATGCGTGCCAGGTGTCTGGTAGTCATGATTGATGGATGAGTTATTCCCCCGCACTTCTGGCCGAGTGAGGCGCAGTTGGCGGGGCACGGCCGGCGCGGCAAAAGCTCGCGCGGGAGCAGCTCGGGCGTGAGGCCTGCTGCCGCTATGGTAGGCAAGCTGCTCGCTGATTCCGTTCCGTGACAGATCGCCGGCGATATCGTCCTGCCAATATGGAGGCTCTTCCTCCACGGGGATTGTAGCGCCCGGTTCGCTGCGGCGCACGAACGCCACACCACGCATGAATGAGATGAACGCTCACGCCTCTCTCGGGAATTCGGGTAACGACCGCGGAATACGCCCGGTCGCGAGAGCTTATTACGCTCCATCGCGCCGCTCCGGGGTTACGCTCGTCGAGCTGCTCATCGTCGTTGTGGTCATCGGGATCATCCTCGCGATGGCAGCGCCGCCGTTCGCGGCGCTGCGTGAGAGACTACGGATCGACGGTGCCGCCCAGCAGCTCGTTGGGGACCTGCGGCGGCTTCAGGTCGAGGCGATCAAGCGCAATCAATCGGTCCGCCTCGAGCGGACCGGCGCGGCGACCTACAACATGGACTTCGTCGGGAATCGAACGCTCGATGGCGGAGTGACGTTCGCGGATGCGTCCGCGTACGAGGTGAGGATGGCCTCGTTCGGGCCGCCCGTTGGCGGCGGAGCGACTTTCATCCTTCGTTCCGGTCCGCGACAGAAGACCGTCACCGTCAGCGCCGCCGGCCTCGTGACAGTGCAATGAACAAGGTCCGCGCAGGGTTCACCCTGGTCGAACTGCTGGTTGCGATACTCATTCTGAGCATAGGGCTCGTCGGGCTGGCCTCGACCATGGCGGCCATGACCCGGTGGCAGATGTTGTCGGCGTCGCGCGCGGAGATGACGCTGCTGGCCGACGGCAAGCTGGAACGGCTGCGCGCGGCTGGGGCGGTGCTCAGCCCCGACACGGCGGAGCTCAGGATCGGGGGCTCGGTGGACACGCCGGCGGATCCGCATACCGACATTGTTGTGGGGCCCAGTAGCCGGCGTTTCGTCCTGTTGTGGAGCGTCGCGGCTGGCCCGGCTACGACCCGGGACGTGCGGCTGCGCGTCCGGCCGGAGGTTGACGTTCCGCAGACGCCGGCGAAGCTCGACTTCGCCACCCTCATAGCGCTGAAGCAGTAAAGCCATAATGCCACGTTCGAGCAGGACCGGATTCGCCCTCCCGGAGCTCATGGTTTCGCTCGCTCTCCTCGGCGTGGTGATGGCTTCGGTCATCGGCGTCGTGATAAGCATGCAGCGCGGCTACGTCCGCGGGCGCGAAGTCGCACGCGCGGAGGACGCGGTTCGGGTGGGCGAGATGACGCTCGGCAGCATTCTCCGGATGGCGGGAGCGAATCCCATGAACATCACCGGCGCCGCGGCGCCGCGCATCGAGGCGAACCCTCTCGGTTCCGCCACGTTCGACAACGTGCGCGTCGTGGCTGATTTCAGCCCGCCAAACGGGACCACCGACGGCATGTTGGAGGACGTCCTGGTCTGGGTTCAGTCTGACACCCTGTATGTCCGCTGGCAGGCCGGCCAGGTGCCGGCGCCGGTCGCGTATCCGGTGCGCTCGCTGCTGTTCGCGTACGACTCCAGCGGCACGGCGCTCACCACGACAACCGACGTCGCTCGCGCTGCCAATCGCGTACGGGTCACGCTTTCGGCGCCACGTCACTCGCGTACGGGCGCTCTTACAAGGAGAGAAATATGGGTTCACCTGCGCAATCGCTCCTAGCGTCCCCGCCGGGCCCGAACCGGCGCGGCGTCGCTCTCCTGAGTGGCATTCTGGCGCTCGTCGCAGTAGGCGTGCTGGTAGCGGGAGTGTTCGTGATCTCGGATCTGGATGCCAAGTCGGTGAAAAACCGCGAAGCGTCCAGTCGGGCAATGCACATTACCGAGGCAGGAGTGGCCCACGCCCTTGGCGTGCTGCGGTCCCAGTTCAAGGCGACGCCCATGACGCAGTTGATTCGGGGCGCCGACTGGACCTGGGGGACAGCGGACGACGGACTGCTCGTGGGGTACTCCGGCCTGACGAGCGCGGATGAGATTCCGGCCGCGGGCCGCGCGTTCGACGGCGGAACGTATTTCGTGAAGCTCAAGGACGATCCGGCCGACGCGGACGGCGACGGGACCGCGGACAGCAACAATCGCCTGTTATTGGAGTGCCGGGGAGTCACGGCCGATGGCGCGACCGCCG
>DATKDD010000190.1:0-4674 GCA_035512875.1 Gemmatimonadaceae bacterium
GCGTTCCACCGGGGCAGTACGCGCGGTCGGTGAGGCCGACGGCGGCGTAGCGTTATCAAGGCAACTTCGGTCAATGAGCAGATTCACTGCTGCGCCACCCGTCTTGCTCCTGGTTCTCGGGGCTGCCTGTTCCGAGATGCCTCCCAGATCGCCTGATGAGGTCCACGCCGGTATCGATTCCCTGAACGCCCGCTGGTTGAGGCGTATCGCGATCGCGATCCCAGAAAGTACGGGGCGCTGTTCACCGATTCTGCCGTTTTCGAATGGCCCTCCTTCAATACGGTTCGGGGCCGGGCCGGCCTCGAGGCGATGGCGCGGCGCAATTGGGAATCACTCAACGACCAGGAACTGCAGCTGGCCGTCTCAGCGCGGCGCGTCGCATCAGAGCACGCGACGGAATTCGGCGCCTTCCAGCAATCCTGGCGCGATCCGAATGGGATTCGGCTGACCGAGTTTGGCCGGTACGTAGCCTTTCGCGTCCGGAGTGACGACGGCTGGCTGATTGATCGCTTTTTCGGGTTTGCGGACTCGACGCGGTCAACAGTGCCTCAGCCGTGATCCGCCTGCCTATCCGCGGCCAGGCACGGCTGATGCTCGGCGTTCGGAGTTCCGCGTCACCAGCGTAATGCAGCCGCCCACCGATGCGGCTCGAGACGAGAGATCGGCGAAGGTTGTTATATGCATTGGCGCACGGAACAACGCCGGGGGCCGCCCCTCTTGCCTTCTCGCGAGCAGGCCGTAGCATGAGAAGCGGTGGCTATTCACACTGTGTCGTGGTACTGGGGGCTCGACCTTCACGCTCTCGCTGCGGCTGGTCGGATCGACGACGGAGCCTAACGGCGTGAGGAGCAGGCGCTCGGCATGAGGGATCCTGTTCGTGTGCTCCGTAGCACCAGGGGCAAGTTTTCCACTCTCTGACTCGAGGACATTTCGCATGAGGATCGCCGCCGGTGTGTGTGTCTTGGCGCTATGTGTAGCCACGGAGACCTCAGGGCAGGCAGGAGGGGCCGCCGCTCAACAGCAGCAGCCGATGGGATTCTTCATTACGAGCGCCGGCCCCGGCGATGGCGCCAACCTTGGCGGCCTGGCCGGCGCGGACGCCCACTGCCAGCGGCTTGCGCAGGAGACGGGTGCGGGCGCTCGCTCGTGGCGAGCCTACCTGAGCGCGACTGCCGGCGGCGGTCAGGCGCCGGTGAACGCGCGCGATCGCATTGGAAATGGCCCCTGGCACAATGCCAAGGGAGTGCTGATAGCGTGGAACGTGGCGGATCTGCACGGCGATCTTCAGCGCGACCGCAACAACATCAACAAGGAATTCGCGCTCAATGAGAAGGGACTGCCTGTGAATGGACGGGGTGATACGCCCAACCAGCACGACATTCTCACCGGATCGGATTCGCATGGACGCGCGATGTTCGGCGGTGCCGCCACGACCACATGCAACAACTGGACGAGCAATGCCGCAGGCAACGCCATTGTCGGACATCACGATCGAGCGGGCGGCGGGACCTCGTCATGGAATGCGGCGCATCCCAGCCGCGGTTGTGGCCAGGCTGATCTGGTCGCGACCGGCGGTGCCGGACTCTTCTACTGCTTTGCAGCGAACTGATTTCCGGGGCAGTCGAAGTGCCAGCGTGACCAGGCCGAGATGCGGAAAGTGCAAGCCGTTGAACGTGCGCGCGACAGTACCGCACCGTATCTTCGAGCATGACCTCGCGACGGGAAATGCTGCGCGCGCTGGGCGGCATAGCCGCGCTAGAGTTTGTCGGAGCGTTCGGAGTCGAGGAGCTGATTGCAGTCGGCCGGCGGGCGCATGCGCTCGCCGACCTGCGGCGCTCGGGTGCGCCCGGAACTTCGCCGCGCGCGTTGACACCGGCGCAGCACGAGATGGTCGTTCAGGCGGCAGAACGCATCATCCCCCGCACTGACACGCCCGGCGCCACCGACGCCGCAGTTGCCGACTTCATCGACATCATGCTCGCCGACTGGTACAGCCCCGGCGAACGCGAGCGCTTCACGACCGGACTGAGCGAGCTCGATGCCCGGGCGCGGAGCCTCGCGGGCGGTGGCCGCTCCTTTGCCCAATCGACCGAACGGCAGCAGATCGCTGTGCTGGAGACGCTCGATGGCGAGCTGCAAGTCCGCCGGCAATCCGGGGCGGCAGGCGCAAACGACCACTGGTTTGCCACGCTCAAACACCTAACGGTCTGGGGCTACTACACTTCACGCCCCGGCATCGTCGAAGAGCTCCGCGTAGAGCTCATTCCCGGTCGCTACGACGGCAATGCAAAGTATTGAGCGCGACTACGACGCCATCGTCGTCGGCTCCGGGATTACCGGAGGGTGGGCCGCCAAGGAGCTCTGCGAGCGAGGGCTGCGTACACTGGTACTCGAGGCGGGGCGCGACATAGACCCACAGCGCGACTACACCGAGCACGTCCCGCCCTGGGAGATGCGCTTTCGCGGACTTGGAAACCGTCGCGAGGTAGAGGCGAGGCAGCAGGTGCAGCGCCGGTCGGTGAGCTTCGACGAGCTGAGTCACGTGTTCTGGACCGACGACGTCGACAATCCCTACAGCACGCCGTCGGACAAGCCATTCGATTGGCTTCGCGCGCGCCAGGTGGGCGGCAAGTCGATCATCTGGGGGCGCCAGGTCTATCGCTGGAGCGATCTCGATTTCGAAGCCAATCTTCGCGACGGGATCGGCGTCGACTGGCCGATTCGTTATGCGGACATCGCGCCATGGTACGACCATGTCGAGCGCTTCATTGGCGTCAGCGGCGAAGCGCTTGCGCTCCCCCATCTGCCTGACGGCCCGTATCAGCCGCCGATGGAGCTGAACTGCGTGGAGGCGGCCGTTCGCGACCGCCTGCACGGGCACTTCGATTCCGCGCGCCGCATGACGATCGGCCGGGTCGCGGTGCTCACGGAGCCGTTGCCCGGCCGTGCACCCTGCCACTACTGCGGTCCCTGCCAGCGTGGGTGCGTGACCCGCTCGTATTTCTCGAGCGTCACCGCCTCTCTTCCAGCCGCGCGGGCAACGGGCCGCCTGACGTTGCGTCCGCACAGCATCGCACACACGGTAGTATACGATGCCAAGTCGGGGCGCGCATCCGGTGTTCGCATCATCGATACCCGGACGCGAACGGAGCATGAGTTTCGCTCTCGCGTGGTGTTTCTCTGTGCATCGGCGCTGGAGAGCGTACGGATTCTCCTCAACTCCGGCTCTCCGAGCTTTCCTGACGGTCTGGCGAACGGCAGCGGTGCAGTGGGGCTGGGCATCATGGATCACATCAAGCAGGGCGGCGCCAGCGGCGTGATTCCCGGATGGGAGGATCGCACGACGATCGGCAGCCGACCGAACGGAATCCTGATCCCCCGCTTTCGGAACCTCGACGGCGGCAGTAGCGCACAGGCGTTCATTCGCGGCTATCAGTTTCAGGGTGGCGCGGGGCGAGTGGGCTGGCACGGACGCACGCGCGACCCGGGGCTCGGCGCGCCGTTCAAGGCGCGGCTCACCGAGCTCGGACCGTGGGTGATGTCGCTCGCCGGTTTCGGTGAGGCGCTCCCCCGCGACGAGAATCGCGCGGCGCTGCACGCCGAGCTACGGGATGCCTGGGGGATTCCAACGCTGCACATCGACGTCGCGTGGAGTCCTAACGAGCTGGCCATCTATCGCGACATGACGGAGAGTGCGGCGGAAATGCTCGAGGCCGTCGGCGCGAAGGACATCGTTCGCCGTACCCGGCCGAGCGTGCCTGGCAATGCCAATCACGAGATGGGGGGTGCCCGGATGGGCCGCGACCGGCGGACTTCCGTATTGAATGGCTGGAATCAGGCGCACGAAGTGCCCAATCTGTTCGTCACCGACGGCGCTTGCATGACATCGAGCGCCTGCCAGAATCCGTCGCTCACCTACATGGCGCTCACCGCGCGCGCGGCGGCACATGCCGTCGATGCGCTGAATCGCCGCGAGCTGTGAGCGAAGGCGATACGACGCCGCATGGCATCGCCGCAACCCCGGTCGATCGCCGGAGCGCCCTTCGCGGCCTTGCCGCGCTGGCCGCGATGCCGCTCTTCGCGCGCGGCGAGATGACGGCCCTTCGCCAGCGCAAGCTCGATCGCATCGGACTCGCGCTATTCACGGTGAACAGCCTGACGAGCCGCGACTACGAGCGCACGCTTCAGCAGGTTGCCGAGATAGGCTACCGCGACGTGGACATGTACATCCACGACTCCAGGCGCGAGCCCGTCGAGACCAGGGCCATGCTCGATCGCGCCGGACTGGCGTGTCCCTCGGCGCGCGTCGCGACTCCGGCGCTCTACCGCGGCTGGGATCGATATCTGGATGGCGCGAACAGGCTGGGCGCCCGCTGGATCACGCTCGCCAACGTTTCGTACGAGGAGCGCATTCAGCTGCTGGATTGGAGGGAGATCGCGGACGTGCTGAACACGGCCGGTGAAGCGGCGCGCCGCCAGGGATTGACCTTGTGCTACCACAACCATGCGTTCGAGCTGGAGCCGATGGAGGGGAAGGTTCCGCTCGACCTGCTCCTCGCCTCAACCGATCCGGCGCTCGTCAGGCTTCAGATGGATGTCTACTGGATGACGCGAGGGGGCCGCAACCCGGCCGCGGAGATTCGCCGATTGGGATCGCGCGTGGCCTCGCTGCAC
>DATKDD010000191.1:0-2981 GCA_035512875.1 Gemmatimonadaceae bacterium
GGCGCCGAGATGGCGCAGCTACCGGTGGAAATGCGCGAGCAGGTAGGTGCCGCGGGTGGATTGCTGGTGCTTCGAGTCGGTCAGGGAACGCCGGCCTCTCGCGCAGGGTTGCACAGTGGCGACGTGCTCGTGAAGGTCAATGGCAAGCCACTCCGTACATCGCGCGACCTGCGCACGGCCCTCGAAGAGTCGCCCAACGCCGCACTCGCGCTCGAGCTCGTTCGTAAGCGTCAAACGATGACTGTGAAGATGAAGTAAAGACTGAATCGGGAAGCGCGATCCGCGAGAAGAACTGAACGCACCATCTGCCCGAACGAAACGGGGCGGGTGGTGCGTAGTGTTTCGAGGGTGTATTGTCGCACTTCGCACTTCGCACTTCGCACTTCGCACTTCGCACTTCGCACTTCGCACTTCGCACTTCGCACTTCGCACTTCGCAGTACGCACTTCGCACTTCCTTTCCTCTCTCCTCATGCCCCGACTCCTCTTTGCCGCTCTGCTTCTCATCCCTGCGGCGGCGTTCGCGCAGAATCCGGCCAGTGTGGACTCGATCTACGCCGACCTCGCCAGGCCGGGGCATCCGGGATGCGCGGTGGCGGTGGTGCGCGACGGCGAGATCGTGCATGAGCGTGGGTACGGAACGGCGCATCTGGAACATGCTGTACCCATTACGCCGGCGACGATTTTTTACGCCGGCTCGGTCTCCAAGCAGTTCACCGCGGCGGCGGTGGCTCGCGCAGCGGGGGACGGCAGGATCTCTCTGGATGATGACGTTCGGCGCTGGGTGCCCGAGCTGCCGGATTTCGGCGCGCGCATAACGATCCGTCATCTCGTTCATCACACGTCGGGGATCCGGGACTATCTGGCGTTGCGCGGGCTGGCCGGCCATCCGCCGGACGGCGTATTCGGAGACGACGAGGTGCTCGAGATACTCGGCCGCCAGCGAGCGCCGAACTTTCCCGCCGGCGAGCGGTACCTGTACAGCAATTCCGGTTACTGGCTGATGGGGCAGATCATCGAGCGCGCGACCGGCATGTCGCTGCGGGAGTACGGCGACTCCGTGTTCTTCAAGCCGCTCGGAATGACGCAGACGCATTTCGCCGACGATCACGCCGAGGTGGTAGCAGGCCGCGCCCAGGCCTACGAGCTGGCGGGCGCGCGAAGGTGGCGGATCAGCATGCCCAACTTCGATGTGAACGGAGCCGGCGGCTTGCACACCACGGTGGGCGATCTGGCCAAGTGGGACGGAATGTTCTACGACACGACCGCGGCCACGGCTGCATTCGTGCGCGGGCTGCACCAGCGTGGGGTCCTCACCTCGGGCGACACGATCGACTACGCGTTCGGCTTGACGGTAGACAGGTATCGGGGTCTTCCGCGAGTGTCGCACGGCGGTGCATACGGCGGCTATCGCGCCCACCTGCTTCGCTTTCCCGATCAGCGGCTGGCGGTGCTGCAGCTCTGCAATGCGGCGAACGCCGATCCCGGCACGCGGGCGCTGCGGGTGGCGGCAACCTACCTGGAGCGGGAGTTCACCGAGCCGGCGCCTCGTCAGGCTGCAGCTCGAAATACGACGACACCGCCCGGCCCGCGTCTGACCAATGCTCAGATGTCGGATCTGGCCGGACGGTATACGAGCGCCGAGTTGAGAGCCGAGGTGGTGATCAGTGTGAGGGGGGACTCTCTGGTCGTCAGGCTTGGCGGTCGCGACGTGGCAATGCAACCGGTGGGAGCGGACGAGTTCACGGTCCCTCGCATGGGCGCGGTGCGGTTCACGCGCGATGCGGCGGGGCAGGTAACGGCGTTCTCCGTGGGCGCGGGCCGGGCGACGGGAATCGTGTACGAGAAGCAGAGCGCCTCGCCCATCTCCTGATTCCTCGTTCCCGGTTCCTACTTCCCGTTCAACTTGTTCCGCAACGTTCGCACGTTGATTCCCAGCAGATCCGCCGCTCGCGTCCGATTGCCTCGGCTCACTTCCAGCGCCCGCGCGATCAATACACGCTCGGCCTCGCCCACGTCGAGCGAGTGAAAAACCACCGGCGTGTGCGCGGCGTGGCCGTTGCCGAAGCCGTGAGAGCCGTTCGATGCCATTAAAGGGGAGCCAGCCGGCAAAGGCGTCGTAAGGCCGAAGCGCTGGCTCTCGAACAGATGCGCGCCGAGTATCGGTTCGGTACTCAGAATCACCGCACGTTCCACCGCGTGCTGCAGCTCCCGCACATTGCCGGGCCACGGATAATGCTGGAGCATCTCGATCGTGCCAGGCGAGATGCCGTCGAATTCCTTTTTCAGTTCCGCGGCCGTACGCATTGCGAATCGCAAGGCGAGCGGCGCGATGTCGTCGGCGCGATCGCGGAGCGGCGGGACGCGCAGCGGGATCACGCTCAGCCGATAGTAGAGGTCCTGCCTGAACCGGCCACTCGCCGCGTCGGAGGCAAGATCCCGGTTGGTCGTCGCGATTATTCGCACGTCGACACGAATTGGCGACGTGCCGCCCACGCGCTCGAACTCCTGCTCCTGTAGTACGCGGAGCAGCTTCGCCTGGAGGTCGAGCCGCATCTCCGAGATCTCATCCAGCAGCAGAGTACCGCCGTCGGCCCGCTCGAAAGCGCCTGCTACCCGTTTGACCGCGCCGGTGAACGCGCCTCTCTCGTGGCCGAACAGAGCGCTCTCGACCAGTCCTTCGGGAAGCGCGGCGCAGTTGAGCTTGATGAACGCGCGGTCGCGCCGGTCGCTCTGGTCGTGGATGGCTCTGGCGAACAACTCCTTGCCCGTACCCGATTCACCCTGCAACAACACCGTCGCGCGAGCGGGCGCCGCCATGCTCACCGTCTGCAGAGCGCGACGAATGGCTGGCGAGTCACCGATGATCTGTCGTTCGTTGCGAAACTCCATCACCTCGCGGCGAAGGGACTCGTTCTCGCGCCGCAGCCTGACGAATTCCAGCGCCTGATCGACCGCCAGCTGAAGCTGCTGCGGCCGCAC
>DATKDD010000192.1:0-3494 GCA_035512875.1 Gemmatimonadaceae bacterium
CAACGAAGTTGCCGGGCGGGATCTGTCCTGGTTCTGGCGCACCTGGTTCTTCGAGACGTGGACGCTCGACCAGGCGCTGGCATCCGCGCGGCGGGTCGGCAGCGAGCTCGAGATCGTCATCGAGGATCGCGGTCTGGCACCGATGCCAGTTCGCCTGACGGTCACCCGCGTCGGGGGAGCGGTTGAGCGAATCGAAGTGCCGGTCGATGTCTGGCTGGCCGGAGCCCGCCGCCACACGCTCCGCGTGCCGAACTCTCCGGCCGTGCAGCGCGTCGCGATCGATCCGGAGAATGCGTTTCCCGATGTGGACCGGAGCAATAACGAGATCGCGATTCCGAACTGAAGACGTTCCTACGATGCGAAATGCGAGTCGCGAGATGTGCTCCCTCTCGCAACTCGCATTTCTGATCCTTCCAATCCCGGCTTGCTGCCTGGTGCGATCCTCCTCGGGATCTAGTGCGTATACCTCGTCATCTGCCCGCTCTTGAGCTTGGCCCAGTACACCTTCAACTCGTTGCGCACCTTGCCGTGCAGCAGGAAGAGCCCGAGGATGTTCGGGAACGCCATGCCCAGGATCATCAGGTCACCGAAGTCGAGCACATTCTGGGCGGTGATGATCGAGCCGAGGAAGGTGAAGACCAAGAACAGAATGCGGTACGACATCGATGACCTGTCGCCGAAGATGTAGGCCCAGCACCGCTCGCCATAGTACGACCACGAGATCATCGTCGAGTAGGCGAACAGCATCACGGCCAGGGAGAGCATGTACGGCACCCAGGTGTAATGCTCGCCCATGGCGCGTGAAGTGAGCGCTGCTCCCTGACGGCTGGCGATGATTCCCGCGTATTCCGGGTTGTTGTACGCTCCGCTGAAGACGATCACGAGCGCGGTCATCGTGCACACTACCACGGTGTCGATGAACGGCTCGAGGAGCGCAACGATCCCTTCGCGAACCGGGTACTCGGTCTTGGCGGCAGAGTGCGCAATGGCTGCTGATCCGACGCCCGCCTCGTTCGAAAACGCTGCGCGCTGAAAGCCGGTCACCAGCACCCCGATGAAGCCACCGTAGCCCGCTTCCGGGGTGAACGCGCCGTAGAAGATGCTGCCAAACGCCGCGCCGATGTCGCTGAAGTTGTCGCCGATGATCAAAATGCAGGTCAGGACGTAGGCGACGCACATGAATGGCACGATCTTGTCCGCCACCTTCGCGATGCGCCTTACGCCTCCGATGATCACTATGCCGACCGCGACCGTCATCAGTGCCCCATATATCCACGGCATGTCTCCGAGGATCGGAACGGTCTCCTGTAAGGCATTCAGTGACTGGTTTACCTGAAACGAGTTGCCGCCGGCTATCGAGCCTCCGATACAGAGAACCGCGAACAGCACGGCGAGTACTTTGCCGAGCCGCGGCAGATTCATCTCGGCGAGCCCCTTGGACAGATAGAACATCGCGCCGCCCATGATGCGGCCGTCGGGGCGTACCTCACGATACTGCTGGCCAAGCGTGCACTCGGTGAACTTCGATGTCATGCCGAGCAAGCCCGCCACGATCATCCAGAAGGTCGCACCGGGACCACCGATGCTGACGGCGATCGCCACGCCGGCAATGTTGCCCAAACCCACCGTGGCGGAGAGCGCGGTTGCCAACGCCTGAAAGTGCGAGACCTCTCCGGCATCCTTTGGATCATCGTACTTGCCGCGCGTCACGGCGACCGCGTGACCGAACGCGCGGATGTTGATGAAGCCCATCCGGAAGGTGAAGAAGATCGCGCCAAGTACCAGCCAGAACACGGCGAGCGGCAGTGAGTGTTGCCCAGGCTCGTCGTTGTCCCAGAAAATCATGTCGTAGAAGAACACGGCGCTCAGAACCGAGTTCACCTGTCCCATCGCACGGTCTACCGACGCCTGGAAACCAGTCGCCTGCTGCTGCGCAGCTTCCGGCTGCTGCGCCGACAACGGGACTGTCGTCGTGTCCTGTCCCGCGGGTACAGCCTGCGCGAACGCCGCCGGTACGAGCGTGGCTGACATCGCTAGCGTCGCCAGCATCGCGCACAGGAATGGCAGGAGCCGGACGGAGCGGAGGCTCATGGATTCGAGGGTGAGGGGTTTGCCTCAGGCAGGAAAAAAACAACCTATCGCGCCGATTGCGGCAGTGCAATGTGAACTGGCCCGCTGCCTCACCCGGCCACGGGCGCCTCCAGTGCCTCGCGCACCTTGCTCACGAGCGCATCCGGAGTGAACGGCTTGCCGAGAAACACGGCGCGGCTGTCCAGCACATCGCGGCGCACCAGTTCGTCATTCGTGTAGCCGGACATGAGTAGTGCGCGGCAGTTGGGAAAGAGCGCCAGGCACCGCTCGACGAGCTCACGTCCTCCCAGCCGCGGCATCACTACGTCGCTGAGCACCAGATCGATGTGGCGGCCGGGTGCGGCGCAAAGTTCGAGCGCCTCGATTCCATCGCGCGCCTCGAGCACTATGAACCCTTCTCGCTCCAGGATGCGGCGCGCAAGGCGCCGGACTGCCTCTTCGTCCTCGGCGATGAGCACGGTCGCCTTCTTCACCGACATTGGCTCACCTTCTCCCGGCGTCCGCTCGGACGGGCGTTTGGCAGCTGGCAGATAGATTCGAAACTCCGTGCCGCTCCCCAGCTTGCTATCCACCTCGATGAAGCCGCCGCTCTGAGTCGTTACGCCGTATACCACGGCCAGCCCGAGTCCGCTCCCGGGGTTCGAGGTCCTGGTCGAAAAGAACGGCTCGAACATGCGCGCACGCGTCTCTTCGTTCATGCCGTGGCCGGTGTCGCGCACGCGGAGCAGCGAATACGTGCCGGCGCTCACCTCCTGTCCCGAGTCAATTAGCAGCCGTCTCCCGGCAAGGGTAACGGCGGAGGTGTCGATGGCGAGGGTACCGCCGCGAGGCATGGCATCTCGTGCGTTCGCGGCGAGGTTGATGAGCACGAGCTCCAACTGCCGGCGGTCGGCTTTGACGATGCATTCTCCCGGGCGTGAAGTGATGCGCAGCGTGATGTGGGCGGTTAGCGTCCGGTTGAGCTGCGGGCTCGCCTCGAGCAGCACATCGTGCAGGTCGAGCACTGCTGGCTGCAGAAGCTGCTGGCTGCTGAAGGCGAGCAGCTCGCGCACGAGGACGGCGGCCCGGTCGCCGGCGCGCCGAATCTCGATCACGTCATTCCGTCGTTCGTCATCGTCGTCCAACGTTGCCTCGATGAACTGGGCGGAGGACGAGATGACCGTCAGGAGATTGTTGAAGTCGTGCGCCAGGCCTCCCGCCAGTCGGCCAACCGCTTCCATCTTCTGCGCCTGACGCAGCAGGGCCTCCTGCTCCTCCAGCAGCAGCTCGGCGCGGGCGCGCTCGGTTACATCGGTCGCCAGGCCGATCGCGCCGGCAATCTCATCGGTCCGCGCGCGGTGCGGCTCGAGATGACATTCGAATGTATTGCCGTCGTGACTGGTCTCGAACACGACAGACTCGCC
>DATKDD010000193.1:0-5002 GCA_035512875.1 Gemmatimonadaceae bacterium
GCGGTCGGTCAGACCTTCGTCGCGAGGAGCGCGGGCTCCATCATGGCAGCCGGGGGCGGGCGATCCAGTAGCGCGGCCGATACGGCGAGGCTGTCGAGGATCGCGCGGATCGCCACCGGATCCTCGATGGTGCCGAGCAAGAGCAGACGCCCCCCACAGCGCGGGCAGGCGAGTACGTCGATAGCGAAGGCCCGGCGCATGAGGTTCGCCCACGCCCAATGACGCGCCTGCTCCGGTAATGCCTCGTCATCTCCCGAATCACTCTCGAGATTCGGAGCTGTCGCGGCGATTTCTGGCACCGAGCCACGACCACGCAAAGCCCGAGTGGGCGTCGCGCTCGCTCCACGGCATGAAGTGATCCGAGCAACTCGCGGCCGTGAAGCCCGCGCGTTCCGCACGCTTGAGCAGGTCGAGCAGCGCGCGCGGCGACCACAGCTCGTGCGCGCAATGAAATCCGACCACCGGCGTGCTCATCGGGTCGATTCCCGGGTAACGAAAGGGGCTAGCAGCCTGCCGCCGCTAGCCCCTCGCTCACCGTGGTGGTGACGGTTGGAACGCTATCGGCGCCCGTTCGCGTAGCTGACGCACTGACCCTGATTGCGGAAGGCGTCGCCGTTGCCGTCGGTCAGCGTCTTCCAGCCCTCGTTCTTGCAGTCGTCCTTCGACGCGGGCTCGTTGACGAGTTCGAAGTCGTAGGTGTCGTCGTTGATGGTCAGCGCATCGACGTTGCCGTCGAAGCCTCCTGCCCATCCCCCGCCGGCCTTGAGGTAGACCGCGCCCAGCGTGTTGTGAATGCCGGCATTCGGAAAGGCCACCAGCACCTCAGTCCAGGTGCATGGAGTGGCGATCGAGCATCCGGACGCCGCGGCCAATGCCGCGTTGCTGAACCACCAGTTACCCGCGCCGGCATCGTCCATCGGATCCCACGTCTGCCACTCGCCCGTCGTCACGGTGTGCGTGTAGTACGGCTCGTAGACCAGTCTGCCTTGGAAGGCGTCGCTGTTATCCGTGACGTCGGCGTCGATGTTGAACTGCAGCGCGATGGCCAGCGCGTCGCCACCCGAGGTGCGATACGTGCTGTATTCCAGGTTCGTGATCGCATCGAGTCGCAGGCCCTGGTAGCCGGCCTTGCCGAGAACCACGCCACCGGTGCTGTCGACGACGAGATTTGCGCTGCCCTGGCCAAGCGGAGGATCCTCCGGCCCGGAGACCATGGCTCCGGTGCCGTTCGGAGTTTCCTGCGCAAACCCCCAGCCCTGCATATCACCGGGATGGACGACTGTCGTCGCGGCAAACGCCGGGGCCGCGAACATGGCGAGCGCAATCACTGCCGATGTCATCAATCTCTTCACTCTTTCACCTCGTTTGATTCGTGATCGCAGCATAGCACGCCGGTCGAGCGAGGCGACATAAACGCCCCTTATTGGTGGGCCACGGGGAGCGGGACGCGCTCGGGTTCATCCTTGGCCCTACATACAGGCGCTTCCCTGCAGCGAACTCGATGATCCGATTGCGGTACTGAAAGTGGAGCGGCGTATCCGAGGTCAGCAGCGCGTCGACTTGCATCGCCCCCAGCAAGTCGAATGCTGGCAGGAAGTCCCACTCGCTGCTCGTCGCGGCATGCGCGAGCGAGACCCCGAGGCGGCCCGCCACGGTGTCGAGCTCGCGCATCGAGGCGCCCTGTTTTCCGCCGGTTCGCGACAGCACGCCGACACGCCGGATCGCGGGCGCGCACTCTTTCAGCAGCTGCAGCCGCTTGCCCCAGATGGCGAGCCCGCCGTCGACGGTCAGGCCGGTCAGGTTCGCGCCGGGACGCGACAGGCTCGGCACGAAACCGGCTGCGACGGGATCTGCGCTGATCATCACAATCGCGATTCCCGTGGTGGCGCGCCTTGCCGCGCTCACGGCGGGATTGCCGGCTGCGAGGATCGCGTCCACGTCGAGCGCGACGAGCTCGCCCGCGAGGGCCGGCAAGCGCTCGAGCTTGCCTTCCGCGTAGCGGGCCTCGATCGCGATATTGATTCCCTTCGCATAGCCGAGCACCTGCAGGCGCTCGCCGAGTGCGGCCAGGTACCGATTTCCATCGGCCGCTCCCGGCGCGCGTCCGCTCGACAGGAAGCCCAGCCGATGCGTCTTTCGGGCCGGCTGCGCTTCGGCTGCGAGCGGCGCGAGAACCAGCGTGCTCGCCGCAATCACGAACTGGTGGCGCCTGACTTTGATCATTCGATCACCCGGTCGGCGCGCAGCAGGACCGACTGCGGAATCGTCAGCCCGAGCGCTTTCGCTACCTTCAGGTTGATGACCAGTTCGAACTTCGTCGGCCGCTCGATCGGGAGATCCTCGGGTCGCGCGCCCTTCAGGATCTTGTCCACGAAAACCGCTAGCCGCCGGTGTATGTCGTGGAGGTTCGCGGCGTGCGCGAAGAGCACGCCATCGGGCACGCTGTCGACGATGAAGCTCGTGAGCGGGACGCGCAGGCGGATGGCGCTGTCGAACAGCAACTGCCGGTGGCTGAAGAGCAGCGCGGAGGGGCACGGCAGGAGGACATCGGGCGCTTGCTGCCGCATCTTTGCGAACGCGCGCTCGATTCCCGAGTTGTCTTCCACGTCGTAGGGCGTGAATACGGCGGCAACCGCTTCCGCGGCTTTCCGCGTCGTCTGCGCGACGGCCACGCAGGCCTTCTGCGAATGGTCGACGAGCATGCCGACGCGCGTCATGCCGGGGAGGATCTCGCGCATCAGCTCGATGTGCTTCGCGGGAAGCAGCTCGTTGAGCTGGGTGATGCCGGTGATGTTGGTGCCCGGCCGCGCGAGGGACTTCACGATGCCCGCCACCGCGGGATCCCCGCTGCTTCGCAGAACGATCGGGATGGCCTTGGTCCTCTCGTGCATGGCGACCACTGCCGGCTCCCACCCCACGAGCACGTCCGGTTTCAGCGCGATGAGTTCCTCCACGATCGCCGGCAACTGTTTGAGCTGCGCATCGGGCACGCGAGCGTCGAGGATGAGGTTCTTGCCCTCGACGTACCCCAGCTTGCGCAGCGCGGCGCGGAAGGTCTCGTGGTACGCCTTTCCCGTGCCC
The DNA here is from genome assembly GCA_035512875.1 of Gemmatimonadaceae bacterium. Classification (GTDB taxonomy): domain Bacteria; phylum Gemmatimonadota; class Gemmatimonadetes; order Gemmatimonadales; family Gemmatimonadaceae; genus JALZIF01. The sequence continues at coordinate 3,082 of DATKDD010000193.1, forward strand.
GTGGGCAGTACGACGACGCCGATGCGGTGGCTCTCGGCTGAATACGCTCCGGCCGGGAACAAGGCGACAAGCGCGATCGCCAGCCACGTCTTCATTCGATCACCCGGTCGGCGCGCACGAGCAGCGACGGGGGGACCTGCAGCCCGATCGCGCACCCGGTCTTGAGGGTGATCGATTGCGCATGACGCCTTCCTCCCCGGGCCAATCATGCGCCTAGCTGGTCTTCTCGTACACCGGAAGGGAGGGGCCCCGACCCCTCCCACACCCGCGAGGAACTGGCGCCGGGACTCCGAAATCGAGGGCGTAGAGCGTAGGCGACATAAGGGCCTCTTATCGGTGGGCCACGGGGAGCGGGACGCGCTCGGGTTCATCCGCGGTCCCTACGTACAGCGCGGACAAGGGGCCTGTCAAGCAACGGCGAACGATTCGAGCAGGCCGACGGGACCCGGAAGAGACGCGCGGTGCTGGCCGTCGCCCCGTTGAACAGACAGCGACGCAGACGGCCGCCTGAGGGCGGTCGGTCAGACCTTCGTCGCGAGGAGCGTGGGCTCCATCATGGCACCGGGGGCGGGCGATCCAGTAGCGCGGCCGATGCGGCGAGGCTGTCGAGGATCGCGCGGATCGCCACCGGATCCTCGATGGTGCCGAGCAAGCGCAGACGCCCCCCACAGCGCGGGCAGGCGAGTACGTCGATATCGAGGGCCCGGCGCATGGCCCGCTCGGACAGCGCGCGGGCCTCGGCGCGCGCAGGGGGACACGTTCGGTGGTGTCGGCGGAGGTCACGGTCGGCTATGCTACGTCACGAATTCACGAGGAGGACGCGATGCCGGACTATATCCCCAGCCCCAGGCAGTGGGTACGCGACCAGGTCGAGCTCTACGAGCGCAGCGGTGGGAAGGAAGGCGCCACGCTCCGCGACACCGGGTTGCCGGTGATCATCGTGACGCACACCGGGAACAAGACCGGCGCCACCCGCAAGACCCCGCTGATGCGCGTCAAGGACGGCAACACGTACGTCCTCGTCGGCTCGGTGGGAGGGGCGCCCCAGCACCCCGTCTGGGTGTACAACCTGCGCGCCAACCCCGCCGTCGAGATCCGCGACCACACGGCGGTGCAGGCCATGCGGGTCCGCGAGGTCGACGACGAGGCCGAGCGGGCGCGGCTGTGGACGCTCGCCGTCGCCGCCTATCCGCCGTACGAGGAATACCAGGCGAAGACCACGCGGCACATCCCGGTCTTCGTCGCCGAGCCGAAAGGCTGAAGGAGCGTCACGCGTGAAAGTCGTCGATGCCATCGCCCGCATTCTCAAGATCGAAGGCACGGAGTTTCTGAGCGCCTATCCGACGACACCGGTGATCGAGGCCGCGGCCAGGGCCGACATCCGGCCCGTGCTCTGCCGCCAGGAGCGGGTGGGCGTGGGGATCGCCGACGGCTATGCGCGGGTGAAGAACGGCAAGACGCTTTCCGTCTTCTGCATGCAGTACGGCCCCGGGGCCGAGAACGCCTTTCCCGGCGTGGCCACCGCGTACTCCGACTCCACGCCGATGCTGCTCCTGCCGCTCGGCCACCCGCGCGACCGTGCGCAGGTCTTTCCCCTGTTCAGCTCGGCGCGCACCTTCGCGTCGGTGACCAAGTCCGTGGAGACGATCACCGTGGGCACGCAGGTCGCGGACGTCATGCGCCGCGCCATCAGCGTGATGCGCATGGGACGCCCGGGGCCGGCGATGGTCGAGATTCCCACCGACGTCCTGAACGAGGACGTGCCGGAGGCGTTGATCGACGCGTACCGGCCGGTCAAGGTGACGTCGGCGGGCGCCAATGCCCGCGAGGTCGAGGCGGCCGCCCGGGTGCTGCGGCAGGCGCGGCGGCCGGTGATTCACGCCGGCCAGGGGGTGCTGTACGCCGAGGCGTCGGATGATCT
>DATKDD010000194.1:0-10715 GCA_035512875.1 Gemmatimonadaceae bacterium
CGAGCAGGACTGGCACGGCCGCCGCCAGCCGGCGGCCAATGATCCCGATCCGCGCCTCGTCAGGCTCCCCGGTCCACTCATCCATGAAAGTCTTCTTGAACTCGATGGCCAGGGCACAGGCGTCCCCAGGATAGCGCGCCAGGATCCAGCGCGAAAAGTGGCCGCCGCGGAACTTGACGTCCTCGCGAACGTCGAGCGCCTCGCCCTCCACCGGATCTCTCAACGCATCGGCGAAATTCTCGAGCGAGCGGCCGAATCGGTCCCGGTCCAGAATGCTCGTCCCAATGTTCACCTCGGGATTCGCTTCACGCGCGCCGGGTGCGGCGGCTGGACCATCCCGCCGGTGATTGTAACTGTGCAGATCGAGTACGGCGAACACGCCGAATCGTGCGTGCACCTCGTCGAGCAGCGCGCCGATCTCTCCGTAAAAGGCGTCGTACCCCGCCAGCGAGCGCTTGACGACGCCATCGGGAAGCGGCTCTCTCCAGACCGAAAGACCCCAAGCCTCGTCAGGCGTGCGGTACACCGCGCCGTCGCGCGGCCTATTGAGATCCACCTCGAACCGCGAATGCGTCCCCACCACGCGCGTCGGCGCGACGGTGGTCCACAGGTCTGTAAAAGGATCCTCCTCGCGGCGACGCTCAGCCGCATCGAGAGCGAGTAGGCCGGCCACCTCGGCCCGAAGCGCGTGCCCGGCATGAATCGCCGTGGCGACGATCGGGAGCGAGAGGTCGCGGACAATGGAGCACGGCGCCGGTGGCGCATCGTAGGTCGGCTCGTCGGTCACGGAATCGCTGAGAGTGGTCGGCGCCGGCGGCGCCCAGGTAAGGCCTTCCTACACGCGGAAGCCGTGCCGCGGCGCCTGCGCCACGACCGGCGCGGGCGCCGCGGTTGCGAGGGGCCTGGACCGGCGGCAGCGCAACGGCGGATAGCCACGCCGCGGAGGGACGTGTATTCTTGCGCTCTGCCTGTCTCAGCCGGAGTGGTGGCGCGAAACTTCCAGCACCCCTGGTAAACGCAGGCTCATTGACGTACATCTTGCGAGCCGTAAGCCCGTTACCCTGCACCCTCGGCATATGACGCAAGTATCCGGCGAGACAGTCGCGAAGATGGAGGTACTCGCCGACCTCGAATCGGTAGTGCACGAACTCATGGAGCAGCACGAAGCCAAGCGCGTGCTCTGGTTTCCTAGCGAGCTTCTAACGCCGCCGCCCGACACAGACCCTGACGCGCACCTGCGCTCTCTGCGCGAACGGGCCGGAGGCATAAGCCTTCCCGCTCGCGTGGCACTCGCGCTCAACCTCCTCACCGAGGAGGGGTTGCCGCACTTCCATCGCCTGCTCGCCGTCTATCTCGGCAGCGGAAGCTTCTGGAGCCGGTGGACGAATCTCTGGACGGCAGAAGAGGACCGCCACGGCGCCGTGCTACACGACTATGCGCGCGACAGTCGCATTCTCGACAATCCGATCCTCGAGCGCATGCAGTTCGAGTATCTGAGAGCGGGATTCGAGCCGGCATGGGACAAGGATCCGTACCGCGTCTTCGTCTACACCACGCTCCAGGAGCGAGCGACGCAGGTGAGTCACGCCAACACCGGCAAGCTCGCCGGCGAATACGAACCGACGATAGGCGTCGTGCTCTCCAACGTGGCCAAGGAGGAGGCACGCCACTACACGTTCTACCGAACCGTATTCAAGGAAGTGCTCGCGCGTGATCCGGACCGCGGACTGCTCTCGGCGGTGGAGGTCATGCCTTCGATCGACATGCCTGGCGTGAACATGCCTCACTTCCGGGAAATGGCTGATGTGATCCGCAGAGCCGGCATCTACGGTCCGTGGGAATACAGGAAGATCGTGGAAGAGCAGATCAAATTCTGGGCGATCGATACGCTCGACGGCCTCAGCGAGGCGGGAAAGAAGGCGCAGGAGAAGATTCTCTCCATCCCCGCCCGGCTCGAGCGCGTCGCCGGCATGATGGAAGCGCGGAGCCGGGCTAAGACGTTCTCATTCGACGTGGCCCACTCGCGCGAGTTCGACATGGCGTGAACGTCGGATTCCGCCGATCGCGCATCCGAACCTGAGTTCGCCCCCGGCGCTCGAAGGTGAACGTCGAGGGCCCTAACGGCTCGGCTCCATGTCCGGCGCCTCTGCAGTCAGGGTTCGCTCTACCACCTCGGAATGCAGCCGCGAAATGAGCGCGTCCAGCTGCACGATCTCCTGCTTCTTTCCCGCTCCGCGCGTCCGTAGTGCCACCGCCCCGGACTCCGCCTCGCGCTTACCGACCACTGCCATGTACGGCACCTTCATCATCTCGGCATCACGAATTCGGTAGTTCAGCGTCTCCGAGCGGTCGTCGAGCGTCACTCGAAGGCCGGCCGCCTTCAACTGCGCCGTTATCCCTGTCGCGGCAGCGCGGACCTCGTCGGTAATCGGGATGACGCGGATCTGTTCCGGCGCGAGCCATAACGGAAATGCGCCGGCGAAGTGTTCGATCAGGTTGCCGATGAATCGCTCCAGGGTGCCGTAGATGGCGCGATGGATCATTACCGGGCGATGGGGATGATTGTCCGCGCCCGTGTATTCCAACTCGAACCGCTCGGGAAGCTGGAAGTCGAGTTGAATAGTCGGTCCCTGCCACGTCCGCCCGATCGCATCCTTGAACTTGATGTCGATTTTGGGGCCGTAGAACGCGCCGCCGCCCTCGTCGATGCGGAATGGGATCTCCTTTCGTTGCAGCGCGCGCTGCAGAATCGCCTCGGCGATATCCCACGCCGCGTCCTCCCCGAGCTTCTCCGGCGGGCGGGTCGACACCTCGAAGTCCAGCTCGAAGCCGAACGTCCGCCTGACGAGCCTGTCCACCTGGTCGAGGCACAGAAAGATCTCGTCTTCGGCCTGATCGAGCGTGCAGAAGATGTGGGCGTCGTCCATCGACAGCCCGCGCACGCGCAGCAGTCCGTGCAGCGCGCCCGACATCTCGTTTCGATAGACGTTGGCCACCTCGGATAGCCTTATGGGCAGGTCCCGGTAGCTGCGCGCCTGGCTCTTGTAGATGAGACAGTGCATTGGGCAGTTCATCGGCTTCACGCGATACCGCACATCCTCCGCTTCGCCGGCGCCGGCCGCCATCGGCGGATACTGGTTGGATTCGTAGAGCGGCAGGTGGCCCGATATTCTGAACAGCTCCTCGCGTGAGATGTTGGGGGTGTAGACCAGCTCGTAACCGCTCGAAACGTTGTCGTCTTCGACGGCACGGGTGAGCAGCCACTTGACCATTGCGCCCTTCGGATGCCAGAAGACCAGCCCCGGCCCCACCGACTCCTGAATCGAAAACAGATCGAGCTGCCTGCCTAACGTCCGGTGATCCCGGCGGCGCGCCTCCTCGATCTGGTGCAGGTGCAGCTCCAGCTCGTCCTTCGTAAGCCACGCCGTGCCGTAGATGCGTTGCAGCATCTGCCGCTTTTCGTCACCGCGCCAGTACGCACCCGCGGTATGCATGAGCTTCACGTGCTTGACGAACGACGTGTCGGGCACGTGCGGGCCGCGGCATAGATCGATGAACGGACCATCCGTGTAGATGGAGATGATCTCGTCATCCGCAAGCTCTTCCAGCCGTTCGAGCTTGAGCGGATCGCCGCTGAATCGCTCCCGCGCCGTGTCGCGCGAAACTTCCTCCCGGATGAACGGATGCCTGGCAGAGATCACGCGCTGCATCGCCGCCTCGAACTCCGCGAGATCGTCGGGCGTGAACGGTTCGGTGACCTCGAAGTCGTAATAGAAGCCGTCTTCGATTGCCGGCCCGAAGCCGATGTGCGCGTCGGGACGCAGCGTGCGCACGGCCGTTGCCAGCACGTGGGCGGCCGAGTGCCTGACTACTGAAAGCAACTGCGACCGGCGCGCCGGATCCTGCTCCCGCTCCGTCAGCACCACGAAGCTGCCCCCGCGCCGGAGCGGCGTCGCAAGATCGTGCACCGCGCCATCGACCAGCACGGCGACAGCGGCGCGGGCCAGCCCCGGCCCGATGGATTCGACGATCCCGCGTCCGCTGGTGCCGGCCGGCACCGTCCGAACGCTGCCATCAGGAAGGGTCAGCGTGATATCCGCGGGAGAATTACTGTCGTTCATGGCTCTCGGAAAAGACGGCGCGTCCGCCGAAAATCGGGGGACGCGCGCGGCGTGACTCGCTGCAGCTGACAGCCGTAAATGGCCTTTTTCTTGCACCCTGGCCGCACACCCTCGCAGCGCCCATATTCGAGCGGCGGCTATTCTATTCTATCCTCACCGCCCTACCTCCGCCACAGGTTCCTACGCATGGCACGATACCGCTATCGAGATCGTGATGACTCCATAGCCCAGACTCTCGGGGGGCTGTTAATCGGAGCCATCGCCGGGTTCACCGTCGGCGTCATTGCCGCCCAAAAGGTCGGCGGCATCGCGGGCATCGCCTCACGCGTACGCGAGAGCGTGCGCGGAATGCGCGACGAGATTCTGCCGCCGGACCTCTACGATCATGAGTTCGAGCACGAGTTCGACGATGAGGACGATGAGTCCGCGGAGCTCGAGCGCAACGTGCTGGAGGCATTCAAGAACGATCCCATCCTTGCCGAGCGCGCGGTCGATATCAGCGCGACCAATCACGAGATCGTGGAGCTCGGCGGCTGGGTGCACTCCGAGGAGGAGGCTGAGCACGCGGTCGTGATCGCACGCGGGATTCCCGGAGTCACCACGGTCGTGAACCGCCTCTCCATTGGCGAGGAAGAGGCGCGACTGGCCGATGCGGCACGGCGACGCACCGAAGGGGACCCTGCGCATACGGAAGGACATTGGGAGGGTCAGCGCGTGGGCACAGGCCGAAGGAGGCAGGGCAACTCGGCCGAACCGGACCGGCACGCGGATCCGAAGCCCAAACTCGAGTCGCGCTGGCTCGAAGAACGCGAGGCGATCCGCAACTCCGCCGAGGAGCTCTCGGCCGGGTCAAGCCGTCGAGGCCGGCGCAAGGTAGAAACGGAGCGCGGCGTGCCCAAGGGCGATCACGTGGAGAGCGAAGAAGCGCGAGAATAGTGGGACGAAAAAAAGATGCTGAGCGAAAGCTGCGAGATGCGAGGAAGGACTCGTGTCTCGCATTTCGCATCAGGACAGCTCGCCTACCACCTTTCTTCGCCCTGCGCGTGCCCGCAGCTCGCTTTTCTCGACTCGTCGGCCCTCGTCCCTCGTCTCTCGGCCCGCTAGCTTCTCCCGAATGACGTCACGGATAGACCGCGAACTCTCTCCTCTCTACGAACCCGGCTCGATAGAACCGGAGATCTACGAGCGCTGGATAGCCGCGAATGCTTTCGATGCGCATGCCGGCAACTCGGCGCGAATCGGAGGCGAACGTCATCCGTTTACCATCGTCATCCCCCCTCCGAACGTCACCGCGGTGCTCCACATGGGGCACGGGCTGGACGAGACGGTGCAGGACGTGCTCATGCGCTGGCGGCGGATGTGCGGCGACGAAGCGCTGTGGGTGCCGGGCACCGACCACGCCGGGATTGCCACACAGAACGTCATCGAGAAGCAGCTGGCCGCCGAGGGAAAAACGCGATTCGATGTGGGGCGCGCCGCGTTCCTCAGCCGCACCGAGGAGTTCGTCCGGGTCACCGGCGGCACGATCCTCGAGCAGCTCCGCGCGATCGGGGCATCGTGCGACTGGTCGCGCACCGCGTACACGCTCTCACCCGCGCTGTCGCGGGCGGTGCGTGAGGCGTTCGTCAGGCTGTACGAAAAGGGGCTGATCTACCGGGGGCACCGGGTAATTCATTGGTGCTCGCGATGCCTCACGTCGCTCAGCGACGAAGAAGCGGAGCACGAGGAGGCGACTGGCACGCTCTATCACGTTCGGTACCCGCTACTGGGCGCGGACGGCTCGTTCGATACCGCCCACGGCCTGACGGTGGCCACCACGCGCCCCGAGACGCTGCTCGGAGATGTAGCGGTCGCCGTGCACCCCGACGACGACCGGTATCGCCACCTGGTGGGCCGGCAGGTGCTGCTCCCGATTGCCGATCTGCCCATTCCCGTAATCGCCGACGGCTACACCGATCCGGCATTCGGTACCGGCGTGGTGAAGATCACCCCTGCGCACGATCATAACGATTTCGAGGTGGGCGTCCGGCACGGTTTGCCGATGCCGGTGATCATGACCGGCGCCGGCGAGATGGGCGAGGAGCCGGGGGGGGGGGCCGCGCCACGGCGCGTGCCGGCCGACCTGGCCGGACTCGACCGCTTCGAGGCACGCGACCGCATCGTTTCCGCGCTCGATGCTCAGGGGTTTCTCGTCAGGCGCGAGACGCATCAGCATTCCGTCCGGCATTGCTATCGCTGCCACACAGTGGTCGAGCCGCGGCTGAGCGACCAGTGGTTCGTGAAAATGGCCCCGCTTGCCGCGCCGGCTCTCGAGGGCGTGCGCCGCGGCGACATCCGCATTCTCCCCGAGCGCCATCACGCGGTCTACATCAACTGGATGGAGAACATCCGCGACTGGAACATCTCGCGGCAGCTCTGGTGGGGTCACCGGATTCCCGTCTGGTACTGTGAACAATGTGGCGGCGAGCCGATCGTCAGCCGGGAGGATGTCTCCGCCTGTCCGTCGTGCGGCGGTCTTGTCAGGCAGGATGAGGATGTGCTCGATACCTGGTTCTCCTCGTGGCTCTGGCCGATGTCCACGCTCGGCTGGCCCGACACCAATTCGGAGGATCTTCGCGCGTTCTATCCCACCGATGTGCTCGTCAGCGGCCCGGATATTCTGTTCTTCTGGATAGCGCGGATGATCATGTCGGGCTACGAGTTCATGGGCGAGCGTCCGTTTCACACGGTATATCTCCATGGTATCGCCCGCGATCCGAGCGGCCGCAAGATGTCGAAGTCCCTCGGTAACGGCATCGATCCCCTCGATGTCGTCAGGCTGTTCGGTGCCGATGCGCTGCGCTATACGGTCATAGCCGGAATGGGGATGGGCGTCGATGTCCGCCTCGACCCCGATGATCTGGAGAAGTCGTTCACACCAGGACGCAATTTCGCCACCAAATTGTGGAACATCGGCCGCTTTCTCCTCGGCAGCGTGGGGCGAGAGCTCGTCGCGCCCCTCGGCTCCAGCGACCTGTCTCGCCTGACTCGAGCCGATGCCTGGATTCTCGATAGGCTCAACGTGGCGATCGCTGAATGCGACGGCGCGCTGGGAGCGGCTCGGCCAACCGCCGGGGATGGCGGCGCATGGCGCGAGGAAGAGCGATTCGCCGGTCTGCGGCTCAACGAGTACACCGAGACCGCGCGCCGATTCGTCTGGAACGAGCTCGCCGACTGGTACGTTGAAACCACGAAGAGCCGATTGGCGCCTGACGCCGAGGACCGGGAGGTGGCGCGCAGCGTGTTGGTGCACGTGTTCGACGCGGCGCTGCGGTTGCTGCATCCGATCGTGCCGTTCATCACCGAGTCGCTCTGGCAGCGCTTGCCGGTGAGCGGGCGCTCTCCCGATGCCGTCCTTGCCACCCAGCGGTGGCCGGCGCGCGACGGAGATCACGCCGAGGCGGGGCGCGAGTTCGCGGTTGTTCAGGAGGCGGTGATGGCGATACGGCAGCTGCGCGCGGACCACGCGCTGCCGCCAGGCCGGGCGGTGGAGGTCGTCGTCGTGTCGCCGAATGGAGGGGACGGCACCAACACGGCGCGCGTGCTGCAGGAAGAGGACGCGACGCTCCGCCGGCTTGCCCGCGCTTCGGTGCGCGTCGCCACCGAAACGCCGCGTGAGGCAGCCGCCCACGCGCTGCTCGCGGGTGGGGCGGAGCTGGTCATGCCACTGGCCGGTCTCATCGATCTCGACAAGGAGTGCGCCCGGTTGCGCCAGGAAAGGGCGCAACTCGGCGCTCAGCTCGAAGCGTTGCGGGGCCGGCTCGCCAACGAGCGGTTCACCGCCAAGGCGCCGCCGCACATCGTGGAGGTCGAACGCGAGAAGGAGCGGGAGTGGAGCCAACGACATGCGCAGCTCACCAGCAAGGTGAAATCGTTATGTGGCGCTCACTGATCGCGCTGGCGCTGACCGCCTGCGCGTCTCAGGGCTTTCCTCCTGGTGGGCCCGATGATCCCGATCCGCCGGTACTGCTCGGCATCACTCCCGACAGCGGTGCCGTGAACGTGCCGACCAACCGCGAAGTCGTCTTTCAGTTCGACGAGGTAGTGAACGAACGGCCGTCAGGCGCCGTGAACCTGCGGGGACTCGTACTCATCTCACCACGCGAAGGCGAGCCCCGGGTGAACTGGAGGCGCACCAGGATCGGTGTACGCGCAAACCGCGACTGGCGTCCCAATACCGTCTATACCGTCACGCTCCTCGCTGGCGTTCAGGATCTGCGCAACAACCTCAGGAGGGATCCATCGATCGTCGTATTTTCGACCGGCCCCACGCTGCCCGACACGCGCCTGGCTGGTGTGATCAACGATTGGGTGGCCGATCGCCCGGCCGCCGGCGCGCTCGTCGAAGCCGTGACCCCCGATTCGGTAGTGTATGTCGGAGCCGCCGATTCGATCGGGCGGTTCGCGCTCCTGCACCTGCCGCCAGGCACCTATCGAGTGCGAGGTTTTCTCGACCCGAACCGCAATCGGCAGTTCGATCCGCGCGAGCCCTTTGATTCCGCCGTCGTGCAGCTCACCGATACGGCCAGCCTCGATTTCTATGCGTTCGTGCACGACTCGCTCGGCCCTCGTATAGAGAACGTCTTCGTTCGCGATTCGCTCACCCTCCGCGTGGTCTTCGACAAGGCGCTTGCGCCCGGTCAGGTGCTCGACACCAGCCAATTCAGTCTCGTGCGTGCGGATTCGACGCGCGTTCCCGTTCTGTCCGCAAGGCTCACAAGGCCCGAAACCCAGCGCGCAGATACCACCCGGCGCCCAGGCGTGCCGCTCCCGCCCGCCGCGCCGGCCGATACCGCCGCCGACACCGTCGCGGCCACACCGCAGCGTCCACGGCGCCAGCCGCCTCCGACCGAGGTGACCCTGCAGGTCTATCCGCCGCTCGAGCCGGCGACGACCTACGTTCTGACCGCTCGCGATCCGCGCAACATTCTCGGTGTGCCGGCTACGACTCGGCGCTCGTTCACTACGGGCCTCAGAGCACCACGCTCACCGGCCGATTCGCTTCGCCCACCGGCGGATACCGTCACTCCGCCAGCCGCACCGTCCAGCAGGTGAGCGACCACCGCCGCGCGATTCCCAGCGTGGGTGCGCTGCTGGAGAGTGAGGCGATGCGGCCGCTGCTCGATCGCGCTCCGCGGCCTCTCGTCACCGATGCCCTGCGCGAGCTCCTTGCCGCCGCGCGTGAGGCGCCTGACGATTTTCCGGCCTCCCTCGCCGAGTGGGCCGACCGCGTGGGTTCTCTGGTCGAGGCGCGCCGGCAGCCCTCGCTGCGGCCCGTGCTCAACGCGACCGGCGTCGTGCTGCATACGAATCTTGGCCGTGCTTCGCTTCCGCGGCCGGCGCTCGCGGCAGTTCACGACACGGCGTCGGGGTATTCGACTCTCGAATACGATCTCCTTCGCGGGGAGCGTGGCAGCCGATCAGTGCACTGTGCGTCGCTACTGGTGGAACTCACCGGCGCCGAGGACGCGCTCGTCGTAAACAACGGCGCCGCGGCGCTGCTGCTGGCGCTCGACACCTTCGCCCGCGGACGAGACGCCGTCATCTCGCGCGGCGAGTTGATCGAGATCGGCGGGTCGTTTCGCGTGCCCGACATCATGGCGTCATCCGGCGCGCGACTGCGGGAGGTAGGCACCACGAATCGCACCCACCTCGAAGATTACCGGGGCGCAGTCACTCCAACGACCGGCGCTATCGTCAAGGTGCATCGGAGCAACTTCGCGATGCGCGGCTTCGTCGCCGAGGTGGACGCACGCACGCTCGCCAGGCTCTCGAAGGAGGGCGGCGTGCCGCTGGTGCACGATCTGGGGAGTGGATTGTTCATTTCGCTGGACGCGATAGGTCTGAGTGGAGAGCCCGTGGCCGCGGATGCGGTCCGCGATGGAGCGACCGTCATCACAATGAGCGGTGACAAACTGCTCGGCGGCCCGCAGGCCGGAATCGTGCTCGGAAGTCGTGAGGCAGTGGCACGCATGCGCGCCAATCCGCTGGCCCGAGCACTTCGCGTAGACAAGATGACGCTTGCCGCACTGGAAGCCACGCTCGATCTCTATAGAGAGCCCGCGCGCGCGATGCGGGAGATTCCAGCCCTGGCAATGCTGGCGACTTCTGTCGCGACCCTCGGCGCACGGGCCGACGCGATGGTCGAATATCTATCGAGCGCCGGCGTTCAAGCTCGTCGCGTTCACACTGAAGCGCAGGTTGGCGGCGGCGCATTTCCCGACCAGTCCATCGCCTCGGTCGGCGTCGAGTTGGCCGGGGATGCCGAGGGTATAGCCGCCTCGCTGCGCGCCGGCGATCCCCCGGTGGTGGGTCGCAAGCGCGATGGCGTGCTGCTGCTCGATCTCCGAACCGTTCCGGAAACCGAGGATGAGCGGCTCGCTCGCGCAGTGCTCGCCGCGATGCGGTGAGCCGGCCCGCCGTGTTCTTCGACCGCGACGGCACGTTGATGCAGGATGTGTCGTATGCCTCGAGCCCGGAGCAGGTGCGCCTGCTACCCGGTGCTGCCCGCGCGGTGCGGCAGCTTGGTGGAGCCGGGTTCCTCGTTCTGCTCAT
>DATKDD010000195.1:0-2228 GCA_035512875.1 Gemmatimonadaceae bacterium
GCCAGGCCGATCAGCAAGCCTAACGCCGCTGATCGGACGCTGCGCCCCACCACGAGACCCACGACGCCTTCGTTGGGCGCGCCAAGCGCCATGCGGATTCCGATCTCCTGTGTCCGCTGCGCCACCGAGTACGAGGTGACCCCGTAGATCCCCATCAGCGCCAGAAGGAGTGCCGCGCCACTGAACGCCCCGAGCAATATGAGATTGAAACGCCGCGGGGCTACCGATCCGGATACCAGTTCCTCTATCATCATGAAGCGCGGAGGAACATCGGGACGAAGCTCGCGCACGATGCGCCGTGCCGCGGCCGTGATTGCAGCACGATCGCCGGATCCCGCCATTACGACGGTGAACGTGGCCGATGCGCGGGACCGCTGTCTGGCGTTGCCGTAGAGTATTGCTTCCGGCGGACGGTCCAGACCGTACTCGTGCACATCCGCGACGATGCCGACCACCGTCATCGGCGTCAGGTCGCCATCCATGTTGCCGAATTCGATCACCTTGCCGATGGGATCTTCGTCTGGCCAACGCCGCCGCTCCAGCGTTTCGCTGATCACCGCCACGTGCGGCGCACCGGGCGCGTCCCGGTCGTCGAACATGCGGCCACGCACCAGTGGAATCTGCATCGCGCTGAAGTAGCCGGCCGTCGCCACACGATAGGCGGCCTCGCCCACGCGAGTCGGGTCGCTGAGCAGCGCACGCAAGTCGGTGATCTGTTCCAGCTCTTCGACCGAAGTGAGTATGGCGAACGTACCGTTAGGGTCGTTGCCGCTCATCGGCAAGTCATTGGCCCCGCCTACCTGCTGCACCCCCGCAATCGATGCGACGCGTTCCAGCAGCGCATCGTGGAAAGTGGTCAGACGCGCGGCTTCGGAATCGTTGGTGGGGTAGGGAAGCGCCAGCGTCATCAGTACCGCATCCCGGGTGCGGAATCCGGGATCGACGGCCAGCAGTTGCAGAAAGCTGCGTCCGAGAAGCGTCGCGCCGACGAGCAGAACGACGGTGAGCGCCACTTGCGCGGCAACCAGTGCTCCGCGTACGCGACCGCTCGAGGCACCTCCGCCTCCGGTGCGGCGTCCGCTCACCAGCGAGTGGGTCCGAGCGCCGCTCATCGCGCGCGCCACTACGGCGAATCCGAGCGACAGCGCCGTGATCAGCGACAGAAGAATCGCGAACGCCAGTACCCACCCGTTCACCCCTATCTCATTCACGCGAGGGAGGTTGCCCGGTTCGATCGAGATGAGTGCGGCGACACCCCAGGTGGCGAGCAACACGCCCAGCGCGCCGCCCAGAATCCCGAGGATGATGGATTCGGCGATGAACATTTTCGTCAGGCGGATGCGGTTTGCGCCAAGCGCGAGTCGAAGGGCGAGCTCACCCTCTCGCGCAGTGGCACGCGCCAAAAGCAGGTTCACCACGTTGGCGGCTGCGATCAGTAGCAGAAGCCCCGATGCGCCAAGGAGCAGAAGTAGCGCCGAGCGCACTCTATTCACCATCTGTTCGCGCATTGGCACAACCGACGCGTCGATCATCCAGGTGTCATCGCCGAGCTGCTCCTTGAGCTCGCGCGCCACCGTGCCTGCCTGGGACTGGGCCTGCTCGATCGTCGCACCCTGCTTCAGCCGCCCGACCACGCGCCAGTTATGCGCCGTGCGGCTCGGCAGTACCGGTGCCTGCTCGCGCGGCATCCACATGTCTGTATTGGCCGGAAAGTCGAAGCCCCGCGGCATGACACCGACGACCGCATGAACGCGATCGTTGAAGTTGAGCGTCCGCTCGGCGACCCTTGGGTCTCCGCCAAGAGCCCGTTGCCAGAAACCGTGGCTGACGATGACCGCTCCGGGGCCACCTTCCTGCTGCTCGTCAGGCGCGAAGGAACGTCCTGCCGCAGGGTGCACGCCTATCGCATCGAAGAAATCGCGGGAGACTCTCGAGGCGACCGCGCGAACAGGCTCCGATCCGCCGGTGACCGAAAACACCTCCGACTGATACTGCGCGAGTGCCGCGAACGCGGTGGTCCGTTCGTGGAAATCGGAGAAGTTAGGGTCGGAGACGGAGTTCTGCGCGCCCCCCTCATTGACCTGCCAGAGCTGGACGATGCGGTCGGGATCAGGGTAGGGAAGCGGTGATAGCAGCACCCCCTGCACTACGCTGAAGATCGCCGTCGCAGATCCGATTCCGACCGCCAGCGTGAGCACGGTGACGGCCGCAAACCCCGGAGTGCGCCA
>DATKDD010000196.1:0-13203 GCA_035512875.1 Gemmatimonadaceae bacterium
AGCCGCGCGCCCAGTAGCGCGTTCGTTCCCGCCGACAACGTCCAGGCCATTCCCGCTCCGATCGCGGGCGCCAGCGCGTAGCTCACGCTCGTGCCATTGGCATCGTCCACCAGAGCAGATGTGTGCGCGATTCCTGCCTCGAACCGTGGACGGCCGTCGGACTGCGCCGCGAGAGGCGCGGTGACGGTGACGATCAGGGCAATCAGCGACGCTGTGAGAGGCGAATGAGCCATGCGAGAAAGGCGAGGACGCCCGATACGAGGATGATCGTCGGGCCGGTGGGAAGGTCGAAGGGGACCGAAAGGGAAAATCCCACCGCTGCCGCCGCTAGTCCAGCCCCCACCGCTACCGCGAACATGCCGCCCATCGATCTCGACACCAGCAGGCCTGTGACCGCCGGTAACACGAGGAAGTTGAAGACCAGCATCACGCCGGCAAACTGCATGGCGACGGCGATCACAAGCCCGAGGGTGAAATACAGCAGCAGGTTCCAGAATGTCACCCTGTATCCGAGTGTCCGTGCCGTTTCCTGATCGAACGAGACGAACAGAAACTCCTTGTAGAAGGCAACGTGGATGAGCAGTACCGGAATGCTCACTGCCAGAAGCACCAGGGTGTCGGTGCGCGTAATGCCGAGGATGTTGCCGGAAAGAAAGATGTCGTGCGCTTCGCCGCTCGTTGCCTTGGCGATGAGCAGAATGCCGATCGCCGCCGCGAGCGTGTATGCCATGCCGATGCTCGCGTCAGGCGGAAGCCGCCGCTGTGTGCCGCCGCCGAAAAGCATCGCAGCCAGCAGCGTAACGACGAGCGACATGGCAACCGGGTGACTCGTCAGGCCGAACGCCCCTATTCCGAGCCCCGCAAGAAAGAGCGCCAGCGCGATTCCGGCGGAGGAAATCTGCGCCAGAGCGGCGCCGACGAACACAATCCGTCGCAATACCACGTAGACGCCGAGCACCGAGCAGGCGAGCCCGATTACCAGCGCTCCATACAGTGCCTCGCGAAAGAGCAGGATGATGTCAATCATGCGTCTGCACCCGGCCCGGCAAGCGGCGGGCGAGCACCAGCCTGTGCCCGCTCACCGACGCTACCTCCACCGGAATGCCGTACAGCTCGCTGAGTGCCTGCTCGCCGAGGATCTCGTCGATCGGGCCTATGCGGAATCGGCCGTCGGTCACGAGCGCAATGCGCTCGACGTAGTTCGCGACTTCGTTGAGCGCGTGACTGACCATCAGCACAGTGAGACGGTCGCGTTCGTGCAGCTCCCGCACCAGGCCGAGAATCTGTGTGCTCGAGACCAGATCCATTCCGCTGGTGGGCTCATCCAGTACCAGCACGTTCGGCTCGCCGACCAGCGCCCTCGCAATGAGTGTCCGCTGCTTCTGCCCGCCTGACAATGCGCTGAGCGGACGGCCAGCCAGATCGGCGATTCCGACGTGCTCCAACGCCGCTGTCGCCAGCGTCCGGTCCTCGCGCGAGGGCCGCCGCCCAATGCCGACTCGGTCGTAGCGCCCCATGAGCACCACGTCGAGCACCTTGAGCGGAAAGCCGTAATCCACCTGATCGCGCTGCGGCACGTAACCGAATCGCAGTCCAGGCGCTCGCACAATGGTCCCTTCGAGCGGATTCAGGTTACCCAGAATCGCACGGAGGATGGTCGTCTTGCCCGAGCCGTTCGGTCCAACCATCCCCAGAAAGTCACCTTCCGGAATGGTGAACGAAATGTCGGACAAAACCGGGCGCCGCCCGTAACCGAGCGTCACCCGGTCGAACGTGACGAGCGGATTCACGAAAGGGCGCTCACCAGCTGTCGAATGTTGTACCGCATCATCTCGATGTACGAGTCGACACCCCTGATGCCGCCCACCGAAGGCGGCAGCACCAACACCTTCGCGCCCGACAGACTGGCGATACGATCGGCCACCTTTCGGTCGTAGAAGGGCTCCATGATGATCACCTTGACACCGGTCCGCCTGATCGTCTGAATGAGGCCGGCAAGATGCTGCGCCGACGGCGGTACGCCGGGCTTGGGCTCGACGAACCCCACGATATTCATTCCGGTGTACGCTGCGAAATAGCGCCAGCTGGTGTGCCAGGCAACTACCTGCTTGCCTTCGAGCTGGGCAAGCAGCGGTGCCCATTCGGCCGTGGCTGCATTCACCCGCTGTTCGAAAGCTGCGCGGTTTCGCTCGTACGCAGGTGCGCCGGCGGGGTCGAGTGAAGCGAACGTGCGCTCGAAAAGCCGCGCGATGCGCAAGCCGTTATGTACATCGAGCCAGTAGTGAGGATTGCCCATCGGGTGCACATCGCCTTGCGAGCGATCCACGCGTCCGGTGACCACATCGAGCACCGGTATGGCCCTCGACACGTCCAAATGCCCCGAACCGCCGGCGGTGATCCGGGAATTACGCGCCCCTTCCAGCAGCAGCGACATCCATCCCACTTCCAGATCCAGCCCAACGAACGCGAAGACGTCCGCGTCGCGCAGCTGGAGCACGTAACTCGGCTTGGCTTCCACGTAGTGTGGATCCTGGTAACCCTCGGCAATGTGCGTGGCCCGGATGCGCGAGCCGCCGACCGCCCGCGCGATGTCGTACAGGTCGGTGGTGCTGGTCACCACCTTTAGCTGCGCCGCGACCGCCGTCGGCGCTGCCGCCAGCCCCAGCGCTGCCGCCCCGGCCATCAGAAATCTCGCGAAATGCTTCATGATTTATCACTCCATCGCCAGCGCATGCCGGCGCGTTAGGTTTTCTCAGAACGGGTGCGGCCGGTGCGGACCCAGTGCGAACGTCGCCTGGACGATCAACCTGTTCGTCGCTTCGAGCCCTGCACCGGGCATCACCCGCTCGAAGCCGGCCACCAGCTTCGAAAACTCGCTGGGAAAGAAGGTCAGATAGCCCGACGCAGCCGTCAGCTTCTCTCCATCCGATTCAGGATCCTCCAGCCAGTCGTACCGCGCGCCGAGATAGGTACGGCGGCTCAGCTGGTAACGGGCGAATGCATACGCGCCGTCGAAGCTGCGAGTGGGCCCTTCGTACTCCAGTTCGAATCCGGCCGGTTCCGGGAACAGCGTCGGGGATTCGTCGTTGAGCTGGCGCATCCATTCAGCCTGAAGTATGAACGACCGGTAGAGCCCTTGTTGCAGCGGACGCCAGCGCAGGGTGAAATCCGCCCCTACTACCCCCGTGCGTGCGTTCACTCCCGTGGCCTGCCCTGGACAAGGCTCTTCCTCGCCACCGCCCGTCGGAAGGCAGAACACACCCTGCGTCATCTTGCCCGTCGCCGCGCTCGCCGAGAGCTCGATGTTGGTCGCCTGGCTCAGGTCCCAGTAGTTCCGGAACCGCGCAGCGTAACCGAGTCCGCTCAGCGACTTGTTCGGCGGCTCGTCAGGCACGATCTCGAGCTCCTCGTCGTGCTCTTCCTCCTCCTCGTGACCATGGCCGTGCGCGGCCCCGCCGAACTGGTCCATTGCGACCAGCTGCAACTCCTGATAGAAGCCGAACGGCGCGAACAGCTTGCTGACCCACACGCCGGTGCCCTTGCCACCCTCCAGGCCCAGGAACCGCTGAATGACGTGCGGATACTCGATGGTGTGAAGCTCGGGTCGGTGCGTGGTGTTCTGCTTGCCGAGCGGCAGGTGAAAGCGGCCTGCGCGAATTTGCAGGCTGTAGGGAAGGGCCAGCGTCGACAGGTATGCCTCCTCGATCGCAATGCCTTCGAGGTCAGACAGTCCGAGAAATGCATCTGCACGGATGTATGGGTCGACGACCGCCTGGAATCCCAGTTCCAGCTCGCGGATCCCGAACCGTGTTCCGTCCTCCTGCGTACTGCCGTCGGGTGAGAAGTCGGCGATCAAGTCACCGAGCAGGCTGATGTCGGGCAGAAGCCGCGACACCGTTTGCTGGGCGCCGGTTCCCTCCGCGGGGATACCGGGCCGCCGGTCACCGGCGATGCGCTCGATCTCGCGGACGAGCAGGATCGAGTCGGCGCGGGCAATACTATCTGCTCTTGCCGCGGAATCACGAGCGGCGCGAAGACTATCGGGTAGCTGCGCGCTCGCAGTACCTGCCAGGGCGGCAACGATGACCAGGGCGGAGAAGAAGGTTCGCATGTGCTCCCAAGGAAATTGCGTGTGCGGCTGCGAGCGATTCGCCAGCCGTTCGAAGGCGCGCTCGGCGGATTGGCCGTGCGCGTGCTACGAGTGACGCTGAAACCTGGGACGGACGCGCCGAATTCCGGCGCCTCACGTCATGCGATGTTGGGCGGTGCTCGGGAGCCGACTGGCGAACCGGCGACTCGAATATGGGTGGGAAGTACGAACGCGGCGGGCAGATTGTCCCGCATGCTGGCCGCGGTAAGGCGAAACACGTCACTGCTGGCGTTGGCGACCAGCGAATGCGCTGCGCAGACGATGCATGTCGCATCCGAGTGCGCATGATGCTCGCTGGTACCCGCTTGTTCCACGTGCGCTGCCGCGCTGCGCTCGGCGGTGGACCCGATTACCGGCGCAATGACGAACGCCATCACGTGCGCAAGCGCCGCCAGGGCTACAGCCAGGCGTCGGAATCGCGAGCGCGGGTCCAGCAGTATGGAGTTCACCCTCATTATACCGCCTGTACGACAAGGTGGTTCCGGACGTTGGGAAGGCGCGGGCTGAGCGATGCGGGACGAGCGACGCGCGACGCGCGACGCGGGACCCACGGTTCGAACGGCATCTCCCGCATCGCTCGTCGCGCGTCGCTCATCCCGCATCGCTCGTCGCGCGTCGCTCGTCCCGCATCGCTCACCCCGCAACTTCATATCTCCGCAGCAATTCCAGCATTCGCCTGTCCGTCGCCTCGGGGTCGTCGAGCTTCGGGGTTTCGATCACCTTCGCCACCCGGCGGAGGCGCGGATCCGTCATTATTCTGCGGAATGGCGCCTCGCCTATGGCTCCTTCGGCGATCAGCTCGTGCCGGTCACGACGCGAGCCCAGGGGGACTTTCGAGTCGTTCAGATGCATCATCTTCAGCCTGCGGAAACCTATCGTATTGCCAAAACGGGACCAGACGGCGTCGTAGTCCTCGCGCAAATCGTACCCGGCGGCAAATATGTGCGCTGTATCCACACATACCCCAACACGCTTTCGCTGCGGCGCTGCGACGAGCTTGATGATCCGCGCCATTTCCTCGAACGTGGAGCCCAGCGCCGTGCCGCTTCCGGCAGTGGTCTCGAGAAGCAGCATCGTCGTGCCGGGCACGCGCTCCAGCGCTCTCGTAATCGCATCGGCGTTGCGTGCGATTCCGCTGGCCCGGTCATCCATGAAGTTGCCGGGGTGCGAGACGAGATAATCGAGGGCCAGCGAGCGGCACCGGCGCAACTCGGACTCGAAGCTCTCTATCGATCGCGCGTGCAGCACGGGATCCGGGGAGGCCAGGTTGATGAGGTAGCTGTCGTGGGCGCTGGTGATGCGCACTTGCGTTTCGCGCAACGCCGCGGCGAAGGAGGCGCACTCGCCCTCCTCGCATTCGCGCTCGGCCCACCGGTTCGCCATTTTCGTGAAGATCTGCATCGCCGTCGCCGCGATCGCCTTCGCTCGTGGTGGCGCGAGTGCAGTGCCGCCGGCGATGGAGGTGTGGGCGCCTAACGCCTGCCTTACCGTCCGCGCAGCCACTCGAGCGGATCAACCGCGCGCCCGCCGGGCCGGATCTCGAAGTGCAGGTGCGGAGGCAGATCCGGGTCCGCCGAGCCGACGAATCCGATCGTCTGACCCTTGCTCACGGTCGCACCCTTCTCCACCGCGAGGCGGCCCAGCGATCCATAGACGGAATAGTCGCCGCCGCCATGCTGTACGATCACGGTAAGGCCGTACGTGCCGAACGCCTCGGCAACCACGACCTGTCCCGCCGAAACGCTGACCACCTCAGTTCCGGCACTGGTGGCGATGCCGATGCCGTTCCAGCGAGTGGTGGTGTTGTTGGAGTTCACCACCCGGCCGAAGCTGTAGAGAATGCTCCCTTGCACCGGCCAGTTGAGGCTGCCCAGATCCGAGGTGCGAAGCGTGCTGGGCGTGCCGGCCGTGCCGCCCCCGCGACGGCGCGCCGTTTCGAGCGACGCGATCACGCTGTTGAGTCGCGTCTCATCTCGCTTCATCGCCGCAACCCGCTGCTCGAGCTGGCGGGTTTGCCGGCGCACGGCCGTCAGGCTGCGACCACGCTGCTGCTCGAGGGAGCGCAATCGCTGCTCCTCGGCCGCCTTCTCCTGCCTGGCGAGCTCGATCTGTTCCTGAAACCTGACGAGGTTGGCGCGCTGGCGCCGGGTGCGGTCGCGAAGTTTCTGCACCGTGCCGATCATTCGCTGATCGCGATCCGTGAGCAGCTTCAGGTACTTGTACCGCGCCAGCAGCTGCCCGAAGCTTTCGGCCGTGAGCAGCACCTGGTAGGTGAAGAGCGGTCCGCGCTTGTAGATCTCGACCACGCGCCGTCGCAGCGCCATGTGCGCGGCATAGAGCTCATCCTCGGTGCGGTCGAGCTCGAGTGTAGCTTGCTCGACTTCGGAGCGGATGCTGCCGAGCTGCGTTTCCAGCGAGCGCAGCAGCCGCGCGGTGACATCGGCCTGACGATCGAGGTTGCGCACCTCTTCGGCGAGGTCGTGAGCACTGCCCTGAAGTTCGCGCATCCGCTGTTCGAGCTCGGCACGCTCGCGACGAATCTGGTCGAGCCTCTGCTGCTCCTGGCGGATGCGCGTCTCGGCGTTCTCCTGTGCGCCGGCCGAGCCAGCCCACCCGGTGAGCAGAACTGCCAGGATCACGAGCAGACA
Organism: Gemmatimonadaceae bacterium; assembly: GCA_035512875.1. Taxonomy (GTDB): domain Bacteria; phylum Gemmatimonadota; class Gemmatimonadetes; order Gemmatimonadales; family Gemmatimonadaceae; genus JALZIF01. The sequence goes on from DATKDD010000196.1 coordinate 6,799, forward strand.
AAAGCGCATCAGACGTGCTTCAGATGGCGGCGAACTGCGAATGCGCTCCCCATGAACCCGAGCAGTCCCCCGGCGGCGATGCCGGTCACTGCCATGGATGACTCGAGGAAGAGTGCATTGACGAAATCGAACCGCGTGACAAGGGCGAATGCCCCGCGCAGCAGCAGCAGCGCCAGCAGCCCGCCGGCGACTCCGGTGAGCAATCCTTCGAGCAGAAACGGACGCCTGATGAAACCGTTTGTTGCGCCGACCAACCGCATGATGGAGATCTCGCGAGCACGCGCCAGCACCGCGATGCGGATGGTCGCCGCTATGATGATGATCGCCACCAGCGCGAACGCCGTTCCGAGCGCGATACCGGTGCCGGTGGCCACTGTGCGGATGGCATCGAGCTGCTGCACGAACTCCTCGCCATATCGTACATCGTTCACGTACGGAATTGCTTCGAGGCTGTCGGCGACGCGCCTGACGGAGACGGCATCGCGAAAGCCTTCCTTGAGTTGCACTTCGATCGACGCGGGCAGGAACTCGGCATCGAACACATCGCGAAACTCGCCCATGCTCTCGCGCGCACGGCTCAGCGCTTCCTCACGAGTAATCGGCGCCGCGCGCTGAACCTCCGAATACCGCGCGACTGCAGCAACGCCATCAGTGAGGGTCGTAACGGACGTCGTGTCATCGACGAACGCCTGAATCTCGACTCGCGCCTCGACCCGGCTGAACTCTTCCTCGAAGTTGATCGCGACCAGCGCGAACAGTCCGAAGCTGAACAGGCTGAACGCCACCATCATGACGCTGAGCGCGCTGAGCAGCGGGGCGCGCCGGAAACTGAGCAGCGCCTCACGAATCGTAAGTCGCATCTCAGCGCTCCGTCGTGGCGGGGGTGCTGGTCTCGGCGGAATCGAAAACGAGCTGACCGCGATTCAGTTCCAGCACCCGGTAGTCGGCACGCCGCACCAGTTCCAGATCGTGCGTCGCCATCAGCACGGCCGTTCCGGCCATGTTGATGTCCTGTAACAGCTGAAAGATGCCGCGCGTTGCGCGGTCGTCGAGATTTCCGGTAGGCTCGTCGGCGATCACCACATAGGGATCGTTGGCGAGGGCCCGGGCGATCGCAACGCGCTGCTGCTCGCCGCCCGAGAGCTGGTTGGGGTAGCTGGCGGCCTTGGAGCCAAGGCCCACCTGCTGAAGAAGCCTCGCGACCTTTCCCGGAATCACGTTGCTGGCCGCGCCCGTCACTTCGAGCGCGAAAGCTATGTTTTCCTCGGCGGTACGATCCTCGAGGAGCCGGAAGTCCTGGAAGATGATCCCCAGCTTGCGTCGAAGCAGGGGCACCTCGCGACGCCGGAGCTTGCTGACGCTCATCCCCGCGACTCGAACCTCACCCGATGAGGGCCGCTCATCCGCGTAGCTCAGCTTGAGTAGCGTGGATTTGCCGGAGCCGCTCGGTCCCGTCAGGAAGGCGAATTCGCCCTTACCGATGCGAAAGGTGGCGTCCTTCAACGCCGCGCCAGTGCGAGGATACTCCTTGGTGACGTGCAGAAACCGGATCATACCTCTTTGACGACTGGTCCCGGCTCTCCGTCAGCACCGAGCAGCTTCCAATTTTCCTGACCCGTTACCGTATCCATTGTTGCCTTGAGCATGCCTATGATCACCGGTCCCAGCAGGATGCCCGCGACGCCGAAGGTGTATACACCGGTGACCAGCCCCACGAACATCCAGAAGAAGTCGAGCACTCGCGATTTCTCCGCGGCGATCTTTGGTCGTACGTACAGCGAGATCAGCAGCGTGTTCCCAAAAAAACCCACCACCAGCACGATCATCGCGCTCATCCACGACTCGCCGAAGATGAGCAGCCACGCCGCCACTGGAACGTACACGCTCCAGGAGCCGACGATGGGGAAAAATCCTATGACGAAGGACAGGATTGCGAGCACAACCGCGAGCGGCACGCCGAAGATCACATTCATTGCCAGGATGATGAGCGACTTCAGCGTCTGCGTAAGCAGAGTAGCGTAGATCGTTCCATAGAGCACTCCGCTCACATTGTGCTCGAGGGTCGCGGCAAGCTCCCTGTAGCGGGCCGGGATGCGCGATCGCACGTATTCGCCGATCAGGGCGCCGCGGGTCAGCACGTAGAACATGGTGAACAGAAAGACGGCCGACGACACAGCGAGGCCGGCCGCTGCCTCACGAAGGTTACTCACGATCTCGGTACCGTAGTTCGACGCAGCAAGCACCGCATTGCGAATCTGTTCCGTGAAGCTCTGTCCTTCGAGCAGCGGGAGTCGTCGCAACGCCTGATCGACCTGCAGGATGATCTCATCCTGGTTGGTGCTTACGTAGTACGCCGCGTCGCGCAGCTCGACATAGCTGTAGGCAATGATTGCCAGCACGGGCACTATCACGAGAACGATTGTAACCATAGCGGCACCCGACCTTCCGCCTAAAACCGCACCGAGCCGGCTGGTCACGGGGCGGAGATAGGTCGCGAGAATGAGCGCCAGCAATCCGGCGATGAGCACCGTCCTGACCATCCAGAGGAACAACCCAAGGACTGTCAGGAACAGCACGGACGTAATTATTATGCGCCGCAGTTCGGGGAGCGTGAGCTCGGCGACGACTGGCTCCCGGCGCCGCTCGTGGCGCCGGCGATCGTCGGGGGACTCGGTGTCTGAGCCCAGAATCACACGAGTGCCTGGGCGAGGTCGGCGATGAGATCACCGGCATCCTCGATACCGACGCTCAACCTGACGAATCCATCGGGAATCCCCATTTCCGCCCGTTCGGCCGGTGTGCAGCCCGCATGCGAAGTGAAGCGCGGCTCGGAGGCTAGCGAATCCACTCCACCAAGACTGGGCGCGTGTCTTATGATCTCGAGTCGTCTGAGAAACGCTTCGGCTGCAGCGGCACCGCCGCGCAGCTCGATCCCCATCATTGAGCCGAAACCGGCGAGAGACCGTACGGCGGTCTCATGATCGGGATGGCTCTCGAGAGCGGGGTAGTGTACCCGCGCGATCTCCGGGCGCTTCTCGCACCACGTCGCGATCTCCATTGCGTTCGCACTCGCCTGCCTCACGCGAACAGCGAGCGTCTTGAGCCCGCGCTCGAGCAGCCAGCAGGCGAACGGATCGGGGGCCTGCCCCCACACCATCATCTTCTGCCGTACTTCCTCGATGTAGCTCGCGGTGCCAATCACCACGCCGGCGAGCACGTCGTGATGTCCGTTGAGAAATTTGGTGGCCGAGTGAATCACTACATCGGCACCGTGTTCGAGCGGGCGGAAGTTGATCGGGCTCGCGAAGGTCGAGTCGACGGCGAAGGCGAGTCCGTTCTCGCTCGCCAACTGTGCTAGCGGCCGCAGGTCGACCACCCGGCAGCTGGGATTCACCGGGCTCTCGATGAACAGGGCGCGCGTCCGCTTGCGGATCGCGCGGCGGAAGCCGCGGCTGTACATGGGATCGATGAAGGTGACTTCGATCCCGATCGTCTCGAACTCCGTTTCCAGTAGGCGGCGCGTGCCGCCGTAGATCCACGAGCTCGAGATCAGGTGGTCGCCCGGACGCAGCAGTGCAAGCAGAGCACAGGCGGTGGCTCCCATGCCGCTGGAAAGCACGAGCGCGGCCTCGCCGCCCTCGAGCATCGCAAGCCGCCGCTGCACCGACTCGGCATTGGGATTGTTGCCGTACCGTGCGTAGAGAAGCCCTTCGGCAGTGCCAACCTCCTGCTGGAAGTTGACCGACTGATAGAGCGGCCCCACGACCGGCGACTTGGCGTCACGCGGGCCGTGTCCGCCGTGTATGGCAATCGTCGAAAAGCCGAGCGTGCGCTCATCGTGCGTCATGTGGTGAATCCTTACGCGAGGTTGTTCCTGCGAGGAGTGTCCATGTCTGCTTTCACGACGCGCACGATCTCCGTGAGCGTGGCTCCCGCGACATCCCTGAGCGCGGTTTCGCCGCGGCGTAGGGTGTCGTCGATGCGCAGCTCCACCAGCTCGTGCCTGCGGGGACCGTAGACCCAGACCAGCTCACCGCTCTGCAGCAGGCGAAGGCGTGCCTCGTCGGTATTCATCATGACGACGGGGCCGCGATCGGGATCCCCGCGGCGCGATCCGGTAAAGCGGACGACCTGGAGCGGCGGTGTGTAGCTGTCATCGCGACTCATGTGCGTGCCATTGCACCGAGCGCGAGAAAGGCGTCCGTCTCCCGCATGATTACCCGCCGGCCGCACAACCTATCGAGTCCCTGCGCGACCAGGGCAGGCGCGATCCCGGACTCGAGGGCGATCTCCGGAACGTTCGCTCGCTCGAGACGGTCGAGCGCGGCCCAGATTGCGCGTTCGGCTTCGTCGGCGACGCCCAGCAGGTCGGGCATTCCCGCCGCCGGCCGCGCCACGATGGAGAGGGCGCGCCGCTCGAGCACCGCTTCGATCGGCTCGATGTGCACATCGCGAATTCCGGAGAGCAGAAAATACGCGTCGCGGGGCGTCTCGTTTTCGCGGCACCTGACGAGCAATTTGGCGACGATCTCGTCGGCGCAGGAGAAGTCGAGCAGGCCCACGCGGGAAAAGTCGATGACCGTCAGCGTACGCCCGGCCAGTTCTCCCAGCTGCTGCTCGATCCCGGTCCGCACGGCGGCTCCAGTGGGACGCGTGACGAGATCGGAATAGAGCTCGCAAACCGTTCGACGCAGCATTGCGCCGAGATCGATGTGGGTGATCACTTACCCAAGCGCTCCGGAATCGTGATCTGCATCTGCGCCCCCGGAAAGTTCGGCAGGCCTTCCTCGAGCGGAAAGTCATCATCCCAGGAAGGCACAATTGAAATCCGGGCCGTGCCGCTGCGCACGGAGAGCTTTCCGTCCCAGCGACCAATGTAACGGCGGATTCCCGCCAGGCCCTGTCCGCGGCCCGGATCGCGGAACCGGGTCACCCCACGGATTACCGCCTCTTCGAGCGCCATTCCATCGTCCCACCGGTCGCTTCTGGCGCGCGCCGAATTGCCGCTTTCCAGCGATCGGCGAAAGCCGATGCCCGCATCGCACACGGCAATCACCACGACCCGCCTGCCAAGCCGTTGCTTCCAGGTGTAGGTCTGGACGGCCACCCATCCACCGCGCCCCGCGTGCTCGACGATGTTCTGACACGCCTCCGAGAGCGTCATCGCGAAACCCATCGTGGCGCGCACATCCAGGTTCAGCTCCTTGGAGAGTATCGCCTGCGAGCGCTCCTGAATCCGGCTCACCACGTCGTGCACGTCATCGCTGCGCGTAACCGGGGTGATCTCGAGCAGCACGTCGCTGTCACCGCTCGTGCGCGGCCGCGGGACGTGCCCATGCATCTCGAAAAGCCCCTCGGCCTGGCGAAAAAATCCGGCCCTTGCCCAGTACGATGATGTATCGTCGGCGTCAGGCACGTACAGGCCCGACGGTGCCTCACGCGATTGTGGGATGGTGAGCAGCGCGGTGAGCCCGAACGGTGAGGCCCACCGCGTATGCCGGGCATCGAGCAGCACACGCGCATCCTCCGGCACGTCTGCGAGTTGCGCGTACACGAGCTCGAATTGCCTGGCATCGAGGGAAGGTGGAAGATTGATGACCGTGGTCACCGTAAGGTCAGCTCTCCGCGCAGGTGCCTGGACAGTCCGGTGGCGCCGCGATGCGTCAGGTTGCGCGCCGCGGCCGCGTGCGCCGCGCGCATCGCGACCTCGATCGGCTCGCCGGCGAGCAGGCGGGAGAAATATGTGGCGCCCCACACATCTCCGCACCCGGTGGGATCGGTGGCCGGCACATTGGACACCGCCGGCAGCAGGGCAGTGCGCACCGGACCGCCATCCGCACCGAGCCAGGGAGCGGCGCGCGGCAACGTGAGGCGCTGGAAGTCCGGCGCGGCGAAATACACCGCGCCACGGCTCCCGAGTGTCACCACCAGCGATCGTGTTCCCGCCGCCAGCGCCGTCGCCGCCAGAGCCATCGGTTCCGCCGTCATCGCGGTGATCTCGTCCTCGTTCACCTGCAGCACGTCGAAGCAGCGGCACCATTCCGCTACGTTAGGCAGCGGTTGCAGTTCGCGCAGGCCGCCCGGCTGGACCGCCATCACCAGCATGTGGAGGTCGCAGTAGATCGGACCCGCGAAGTGCTGCCGCAGAAGCTGGGCGGTTTCGAGATCCAGTTCGAAGCCGCTGATGAAATTCACGTAAAGTGCGTCCAGTCCGGCGAGAAGCGGCTTGAGCCCGAGCCAACTCCATCCCGGCACACCCCCGGTCAGGCGCTCGGCGCGCCGCTCGCTCGTTTCGTAGCGGAGCTCGACCCGGTTATTGGCGTAGGGCACCTCGACCAATGCCGCGTCGGGTGCCAGCCGCCGCAGCTCACGGAGATACTCGTACGCACGAGGCGCCAGGTCGCT
>DATKDD010000197.1:0-2179 GCA_035512875.1 Gemmatimonadaceae bacterium
CGGACCGCCCATCTGCTCGCCGACGATCCGGATGCCGGCGAACTCCTGCGCCACGAGCCTGAAGCGCGGCACTCCCTCGGCGTCGATATCGGCTACCTCGTAACGCGTCACGGTCCCATCGAGGCGGCCAAGGAGCAGGTCTGCCTTGCCATTGCAATCCAGATCGCCGAGTTGCGCAATGTTCTGGCGCTCGGCGAAGATCGGCAGACCGTCGACATCGCGCAGCGTATCGGTGGCCAGGACATAACGCGGCGATCCCGCCCCTCCATCGTTGCGATAGTACCGGATGTAGCTGAAGGGCGTCTCCGCCAGAAGATCGAGGTCACCATCGAGGTCCACATCGGCAAACCGATACCACTCACCGACGTCCAGGCCCTGGTACTTCGTCGTGCGCAGCACGAACCGCGGCATGCCGTCCGATTCGCCGTCGCGCTCGAACAGCATCAACTCGTTGGAATGCTCCTGAATGAACAAGTCGAGATCGCCGTCGCCGTCCACATCGACCAATTGAGGGCGCGGCACGTTGAAGCCGCCGAGAAAGGCGAGCTCCATCGTGCGCCCGGTGGAGTCGGCGACCGGGAAGGGAAACACCTGCCTGACGAAGACGGGGATCGTTCCGCTTCCCGCTCGCGCGGGATCCGAAACGATCCCCGTGTGGCGGACCCCCGGCGCCGCGCATGCGGCCGCGCATGCCAGCGCCGCAAGCGCCGCGCACCTCACCATGCGATCACGGCACCACCTGCGGCGGGCGGAACCGCACCATGAACAGTCCCTCACGCATACTCGTCACAGCCACGACGCCGCTCTTGAAGTACGGATAGTTGCTCCACGAGCCGGCGAAGCCCGCCTGGTCTTCCCCGAACGGCACCGTGTCGAAGTAGCCGACTTCCACCGGATTCCTGGGATCGCTCACATCGATCACCCGCAGTCCCGCCACGTAGTTGGACTGGTACATGTAGCGTTCCTTCACGTAGAGATTGTGATCGGTTGCCGGCGTGGTTCCGAAGAACTCCTTCGTCACCACCGGGTCCTCGAGATCGGCGACGTCGAACACGAGCGTGCGGGTCGTCGGCGCGTTGCCGGCGAGCTCGTCGCCCTCGTCGTTCAGGAAGAAGTAGCGATGGTCGGCGCTCAGCCAGCCCTGATGTGCGTACGCCACGTTAGGGTACGACGCCGACGAAATGCGCCGTGGATTGGACTTGTCGGTGACGTCGGCTATGCCTAGTGCCGTCTCCGATGAGTTGAAGCAGAGCTGGCGACCCTCGTAACGCGTGTCGGGGCCGTGATACACCGTGCATTGCGCGTCGTGAGTGTACCCGGTGCGTGCATTGCCGGTCGTCGTGTCGGCCCAGCAGCCGGCGAACGTCGGTTTGGTGGGATCACGAATGTCGATCATGTGCGGGCCCCCGCCACACGTCTCCCCGCCCATGCTGTTGCCGATCGTGTAGGCGAAACCGGACGCTTCGTCGATCGCTATGTTGTGCGCGCTGGCAATCCGGTCGTAATGCGCGGTCTCGGTGAACGTCTTCGGCGCGCCCTGCACGTTGCGCAGCTGCGTCAGATCGAAAACCTGTACACCGTGCGGCCCGGCACCGTCGGAAACGATGAACGCGTGGCCCTTGTAGACCTTCATGTCGCGCCAGAGGTTGGGGCGCGCCCCTTCGTGCAGCGGCAACTCACCGAGGTAGACCGGGTTCGACGGGTCGGTCACCTCCACGAACGCCGTACCGTCGAATCGGCCAACCACGGCGAACTCGCGCCCGGTCGCGGAATCGGTCCATCCCCAGATGTCACTCACCATGATCCCGCGCTTGCCGCCGAGCGCGCTCACCGGCATGAACGACACGAGATCCACCTGCTGGCAGGAAAACTCGCCGGCCTTGCTCTCCGCGCCCGTACCGCATCTCACCTCGGCCGTGCCGGTCACCGCGGTGAGCGGCGCGGGCGTATGATCAATGAGCGTCGCGGTCTCGCTGTACGAGCCGTTCGCACCCGCCCGCGTGTAGAGAATCGCCTTTCCCTCGAAGAAGTCGGCGCCCGGCGCGCCCGCTATCGCTATGCCGCTCCCGAGCGCTACCGAGGTGCCGAGCTGCGTTCCGAGACCCACCGCCTCGGCCGTCATCCTCTGCGTCTCCTTCCACTCGCCTGACGAATCGCGGCGCAGCAGATGGATGGCGCC
>DATKDD010000198.1:0-4676 GCA_035512875.1 Gemmatimonadaceae bacterium
GCGTGCATTCGCTCTTCCTCGCGCGAGTTGAAATAGAACCGGAATTGACCGTCTCGAAATACCGTCGGGCTCATCGGCTGTGGATCGTAGCACTCGACCGTAAACGGTCTACGCGGCGTGGATTTGCGTCTGTCTAACGTATCACGCGTTCACCCGCGCGGCCGGTCCCGCTTGCCACGAGCGACGCCGCTTCAACTCACGATGCACGCGGCGCGGCAGCGCCGGGCCACGAGCGGGCCGCGTCGGGTGCTACGCGGAGTTAGGCGTCATCGGCCCATCAGCTCGTCGAGCATGCCTTCGGGATTGTTGAGAAAGCGTCGAGTGATCTGGAAGTGCTCGGTCTCCTCGTAACGCACCGAAGCTACTTCGCGGTCGGTGATCTCGAGAATTCTTGCGCCAGGAAAAGCCATGAGAATCGGGGAATGTGTGGCGATGATGAACTGCGAGTCGTCTTCGACTAGCTGTTTCAGACGCACCAGCAACGCGAGCTGTCGCGTGGGAGATAACGCGGCCTCGGGTTCGTCGAGCAGATAGAGTCCTTTCCCACGGAAGCGATTCGTGACGAGCGACATGAACGATTCGCCGTGCGATTGCTCATGGAGCTCGCGATCGCCGTACGAGTGCGATACGCCGAGCCGCTCGACCTCTGTTGCCACGTTGTAAAAGCTCTCTGCACGAAGAAAGAAACCGTCGCGAGGCCGACGAGCGCTCTTAACGAGACGCAACGCGGAATGCAGAATCGAATGCGACTCACGCGAAGCGAAATTGAAGTTGCGAGAACCACCTTCGGGATTGAACCCGTATGCAATAGCAATTGCTTCGAGCAACGTCGATTTGCCGACTCCGTTCTCGCCGATGAGGAAGGTAACCGGAGTGGTGAACTGCAGGCCATCGGCGCCACGGAGAGCCGGGAGAGAGAATGGATACTCGGAAGCCGCCGCGACTCGGTCGCCGATCAGCTTGAGCGAAACCACATATTGCTTGGACTCGAACGTTTTCACGCGGTCGGAGATGTACGCCTAACGTTTAGAGCTCTATCCGGAATCCGGTGAAGAGACACCGAGGGTTCGAGCTCAGATGGTGGCGTAGATGATAACGGTGATTGGTGGTGAGATCAGGATTTCGGATGGAGCCGAGTTGGACTGAGCCGCCGCCCGGACACATGGGTGTTGATTCGATGAGGGAGCGGTGTGGCGCTGTGGGGATGAGCACGAGTCACGCGAGCAGAGGAGCCCGAAACGGCGGCGGAATGGCGTGATCGGGGGCGGTCGGGATGCCCTGGAGTGGGCCAGGATGGTCCGGGCGAGGTTGCGATCAAGCGTAGACGACAGCTCGAGCAGAACATCGCGTGTCGGTGTCGAAACGGGCCGGGCAAACCTCGTCGATCATTCATGAAGAGTCCTCATATGGCGTCGACGAGCGCTGCGGTGGCACGACATCGACGGTGCGCATGATCCCCTGATCGCAGCGAGTGCAGTGATGTTCGATCGGTTGCGGAGTCGGCTTAACGACGCCGAGTTGGCGGGAACTGAGTAGCTGGCGAGCATGGTCGATCGATTGTGCCCGCTGCCGATTGGCCATGAAGCCGTAGTAACGAATGCGCACGAAGCGGGTGGGAACGACGTGCATGAGGAAGCGCCGGAGGAACTCACCGACATCGAGAGTCATCCACTTGGAGGCGTTCGCGTCGGCGTAGTCGCGATAGCGGAACGTTACATGGTGGCCGTCGAAAGCAGCGATACGTGAGTTGCTGATGGCGATGCGGTGAGTGTAATTGGCCAGGTAGCCGAGAACCTGCGCCGGACCACCGAAGGGCGCCTTCGCGTACACGACCCATTCCTTGGCCGATGCCCGCGCGAGCAGCAGGTCGAGGGCCATGGAATCGGGCAGCACACGGGCCGGAACGGTCAGTGCGCCCTTGCGCCATGCCTCGCGCAACGATGAAACGAAGAGGGTCCGAAAGCGACGTGAGAGAACCTTAACTGGAAGAAAGAAGGTCGGCTTGCGGACCGCGATCCATCGTGATCGATCGGCCGAGAAGCCTCCACCGGGAACGACACAGTGGATGTGCGGATGAAGGACCAGGGTCTGACCCCACGTGTGAAGGACGCAGAGCGCACCGACGTTCAGATGGAGCTTCGTTCGCGAGACATCGGTCAGGGTGGAGCCGACGGCTTTGAAAAGGGCATCGTAGAAGACACGCGGTGCGTGCAGAGCCAGGACGTTGAGTTCCTCGGGCAGAGTGAAGACCACGTGGAAGTACGGAACCGGGAGCAACTCGGCCGAACGTGCCTCGAGCCATTGGCGCCGGGCTTGGGACTGGCAACGCGGGCAGGCGCGATTGCGGCAGGAGTGCCACTGAATGTGCTCGTAGCCGCAGTGGTCACACTGTTGCCGTTGCCCGCCCAGGGCGGGAGTCCGGCAGGCACCGATGGCGCGCATCGCCTTCCGTTGCACGGCGGTGGTGCGATGAGTGCGGCAATAGGTCTCACCGCTGCTTCGGACGATCGCGCCGAGATCACTCTCGGCGGCCATCGCTTACCGGGACGGCGGCAGCAGAAGGCTGGCCACGCTCTGATCGAGAGGACTGCTGACCTTCCCGATCGTTTGCGGCGAGACGTGCGCGTAAGTCTCCGTGGTCTTGACGTTGGAGTGCCCGAGCAGAACCTGAACCACGCGCGTACTCGTTCCGTTCTCGATCAGATGTGTGGCGTAACAGTGGCGCAGGGTTTTGGGCGTGATCCTCTTGGAGATCCGGGCACGTTCTGCGACCCGACGGACATACTTCTGCACCGCGGCGGGATCCATCCGTCGGGAGCGATTCTTCGGTGAGGGAAAGAGCAGATCGATCAGGTGCTCGCGCCGCCAATGTTCGCGAAGCATGGTGAGAACGATCGGGGAAAGCGGAACGTAACGGTCCTTTTTCCCCTTGCCCTGAAAGACCCGGATCAGCATTCGCGAGGAGTCGATGTCGCAAGCACGCAGCCCGAGCGCCTCATTCAAACGCAGTCCGGCCGAGTAGATAGTGGTCAGCAGAACGCGATACCGCGGCACCGCAACGGCGCTCAGAAATCGGGCTGTCTCCTCAGCCGAAAGGACCACTGGAAGGCGTCGTTCCGTGCGTGCATACGCGATCCGTTGCACTACGTCCGGACGGTCCAGCACCTGACCATAGAAGAAGCGCAACGCACAGACGGTCTGGTTCATCAATGTCCACGAGACCTGCTTGCGCTCCCGTAGCCAGATCTGATACTCGATGACTTGTGCTGCGCCGAGTTGATCGGGGGATTTGCCGAAGTGCCGTGCAAAATGCGCCACTGCGGCGATGTACGTCTCTTCGGTCCGCGGAGAGTAGTTGCGGGTGCGGAGAATGTTGCGCATTCTCTCGCGCAATGCGGTGGTGACCATGACGATCTCCTTTCGTGTTGAAGTTGGTCGCTCCAACACAATCGGTTCGTCCTGACTCACCTGCCCATCAAGCGTGAATCTCTCGCTCGGCGCAGCTCGCCGCCGTCAGGCGGCTTAGTCCAACTCTTAATTGAGCTGCACCGAAACGATACACCCGTAGATCGCTGTGGCTACAGGTGTCACCTTCGATCTACCCGTGGAGCGTGGGCCAGTTGACTACCGCTGGATCGGTCTCGCGGCCGCCGCCGCAGAATCCGCCCCCTCAGCCCTAATGACTCCGCCACCCCCCTCGACACCGTCCACGCATCCGTCCGCTCATCCCACTTCCCCCCATTCAACAACAACGCCCGCCGCAATAGATCCTCATCCCCGGTCAGCCGCAACCTCACCGCCTCGCCCGCCTCATGCACCTCCGGCGCCCGCACCCACTTCACCCGGCTCACCACGATCTCCACCGTCTTCAACCGCTGGCCCGCCTCCTCGTCGTACCGGTAGCGGACACACACCAGATCCTCCCCATACTCGGCCAGCAAACGCTTCGTGCCCGGCGCTCCCGCCCGCCGCGTCAACATCGTCCTCATCACACCCCCGAGGCTCCCTCGGTCCCCCTCGCCGAGTCAAGGTCCTCTACGACGGGTGGAAGCGAATGCGCTTTCGCCGCGCGACCCATGAGTCGTCTTCCGCGCCGAGCCGGCGGCGCTCCACCTGGCCCCGCTCCACTACGGCCGGCCGGGTTCGCACGGCCCGACAGAGGGAACCGGGCCCGGCGGATCGGTTGCGCCCAGCTCGCGCCGCAGCGCTTCCATCCGCTCCCTCAGCTCGCGCACGACTTGCGGGCGCGACTTCGCCAGATTCCTGGTCTCGTCCGGATCGGCCTGCATGTCGTACAGCTCGTACTCGACCGGCTTCTCCCAGTACTCGATCAGCTTCCACCGCGTCGTGCGAATCCCGCGATGCTTCCGCGCGCAGTGGTCGTAGTCGGGATACTCGTGGAACTCGTAATAGAACGCGTCGCGTGACTCCGCCTGCGTGACGAAGCTGCGCCCCTGCATCGACGACGGAACCGGCACGCCGGCCATCTCCAGGATCGACGGCGCGACGTCGACGTTGAGCGTCATCGACGCGTTGACCGTGCCCGGCGCGATCTTCCCCGGCCAGCGAACCAGCATCGGCACACGAATGGACGGGTCGTACATCAGCCGCTTGTCGTACAGCCCGTATTCGCCGAGGAAGAAGCCGTTGTCGGAGCTGTAGATGACGATGGTGTT
>DATKDD010000199.1:0-2244 GCA_035512875.1 Gemmatimonadaceae bacterium
GGCGCTGCACGGGGTTGAGCGGTGTCCGACCCGCGCATTCCGCGACCGATCACCGGCTTTCATACGGACGAAGAAGGCCACTGGGTCGCGGAGCTCGCGTGTGGGCATGGCCAGCACGTGCGGCATGACCCGCCGTGGCAGGTGCGCGAGTGGGTCACCACGCCCGAGGGACGGTCCGCGTGGATCGGACGAACGCTGGAATGTGTGCGGTGCGGGGTGGAGAACAGGGCCGGGCCTTCCTGAACGAGTCGGTACGTCATGCGGAGTTAGGCATGATCCAAAGGAAACACTGGCCCGGCAAAAGCGGTAGTCACGAATCGACGGCCAGGCTCGGGTGCCACCCGGCTCTTCCTAACGCCGCGAGCGCCAGCGACAACCAGGGGGTGTACCGTTCAGGCCTGACCTCCAGGTCGCCTTCGAGCTCGGCCAGATCGACCGTGCGCCACGCCATGACCTCGGATGGATTCGGACGCGGTTCGCGATCGTTGAGCCCCACGAAGATGTGGTCGACCTCGTGCTCCACCAGCGCACCCACCTGCGCCCGGTAGATGAAGGTCGTCACCGGCCGAAGCGGGCACTCGAGACCCATCTCCTCCCGCAGGCGGCGGACGGCGGCGGCGTGGGCCGCTTCACCGGGGCGCGGATGCCCGCAGCAGCTGTTGGACCAGAGTCGCGCGCCGTGATACTTGGTAGCGCTCCGCTGCTGCATCAACAGGCGCCCGAGCCGGTCGAACACGAACACCGATACGGCGCGGTGCAAGGCGCCTTCCTCGTGCGCGCGCAGTTTCTCCATGCTGCCCACCTCGCGATCGGACGGGTCGACGAGTACGACCCGCTCCTCGGACCGAGGTCCGTCCAATGCGCCCGCCGACATCACATGCTGGGGCCGAGGAACACTGCATTCGCGAAGAGCGGGAGCAGCCCGCGCCACTGATCCCGAAAGTTGGGATCCCCGGCGAAGGCGATGACCCGCCCCTGCCCTACCGATTCCGTCCACAGATACGGCGATTCGGCAAGGCGCTCCGGCACCTCCGGCCACAAGTAGCCAGACAACCGAAGACGGCCTGGCGACGCATAACGAACCACGGCCTCGCCGGCGCGCAGGTCGCGCGGTACTTCGTAAATGCGGTCGGATGAAACGAGCACGGGAAACTGGGTCTGATGCACGCCGGCCAGAAGTGGCGAGAGCGTGTCGGCGAGTGCGCGAACGATCGCACCGGGCACGCTTGCCGGCAGCGGAGCCCCTCCAGCGCTGTCCGCCCGCGCGGAATCCTTGCGCATTCGCAAGCGCGACAGCCCGGCGAGCTCCGTCGCCAGCCACGCCGTCGCGCCGTCGATTGTGATGAGCGTGCCGCCACCACGCACCCAGCTCGCCAACCGCTGGCGTCCGGCGTCGCCGAGCACCCTGTCGAGCCCTCCCGCAGACAGGGCCGGCAGTACCACCACATCGTAGTCGTCGAGCCCGCTCGTACCCAGCACCTCGGCATCGACCGTGACGGCGGGATACCCCATGCGCTGATCGAGAGCGTACCAGGCGAAGCCATGCGAATAACCGGAGACCGGAGGACCGCCGACGAGGGCGATACGCGGCGGACGAACGAAGAACACGCTGTTGCTACCCAGATCGGTACCGGCGTCGACCGCGGCGGAGCTGAGCGATGCGACGGCTGCCCGTGCACCGGCCGCATGACGGCGAACGGCATCGTGCACCGAAGAATCGTTGGAAGCGACGCGCACGATGAAGGCTCCCCGCGGAAAGTCCTGATCACCGGCGCGGAACGCTCTCGGCGCATACCACACCCGGATGCTGTCGCTCAGCAGCGCCGACAGTAGCCGGATCGAAGTTTCACTTCCGGCCTCGAACGCGTAGGCGTAGCGCGCCCGCGCAGGCGCGGGCGGGGCCGCTGCCGTGGCCGCGTCGGGATCGGCGATCGCCGCACCGATGCCACCGGGCGGAGCCGCCAGCGTCCAGGCACTCAGTCGATAGGCGTGCGGGAGCGTCCACGCGGTCACATCGTAGAAGCGGTCGCTCTGTCCGGTTCGCCTGCTCTCGAGCTCTTCGGCAATGAATGAGGAATCGAGCTGAGCGTCGGGCTCGAGCAGCGCCTTGGCCAGGCGTCCCTGAGGCTGAGCAAAGTCGACCCAGTAGCCTCCACTCTCCATGCGTGCCGCGCCGGCACGCCCGCCGTCGAAGCTCGTGGCAGCGGAAAGTGCCGCACCGGTGGCGAGTGAGGCAACGGCGAT
>DATKDD010000200.1:0-6554 GCA_035512875.1 Gemmatimonadaceae bacterium
GGGGGCTACATCGAAACGCCGGGAGAGGACGAAACATGAGCTTCGCGCTTCAGAAACAAGGGGAGATTGTAGTGGTCGATGTGGAAGGCCAACTGATCGTCGGCAATCGTCAGGAGCTGAAGCAGAAGGTTCTGGACGAACTGGAGCGCGGTGAGCGCAAGTTTCTCATCGACTTCAGCCAGACCGGGTACATCGACAGTTCGGGACTGGGGGTTTTGGTGTCGCTGTCCAAGAAGATCCGTGAACAGGGCGGGGAGCTTCGCCTTGCCAATCTCAATGAAGACCTCAAGACGCTATTCGAGCTCACGAAGCTGGATACGCTTTTCCAGATCGCGGACTCACGTGAGCGAGCGCTCGAGAGCTTCTGAGGAACGGCCGGCGGCGCAATTGCGCCGCCGGTTCGTTCGCCTTCGCCCCACGCACATCGCGCGCTGATGGCGGCGCCCGCGAGCGGCAACGGCGGCTCGATCGCCGATATTCACCTGCGCCTGACGCTGGAAACGAGCATTCCCAGCGATGTGCGGTTCATCGAGCGAATCGTGGCGTTGGTTCAGCGGCAATGCCGCGAACTGTCGTATCCCAATCGGCAATGTGCGCTCAACATCCCCGTCGCGCTGGCCGAGGCAATCGCCAACGCCATCCTCTACGGAAATCTCGCCGACCCTGGCAAGGCCGTGCGCGTGCACGCCGACGCGAACGCCGAGCGCGTCGTCATAGAAGTCGTCGATGAAGGAAGCGGGTTCGACCTGGAGAGGAGCGTCATCGATCCAACCGCGCCGGAGAACATCCGACGAGAAGATGGGCGCGGACTCTATCTCATGCTCAAACTCATGCACCGGGTCGAGCGGTTCACGCGTGACGGCAATGTCGTGCGCTTGACGCTCCGCCGCGATGAGTGAGCTGGGAAGAGTCCTCGGCGCGTTTCGGCGGGCGACGAAATGTGACGCCGCGGTGTGGTCCGCCGACGGAGACTCGCTCACCAGAGCGGCCGGATCCCTCCCCGCCAAGGCCAGCGAGTGGCGTCCGCCCCGCATGAGCGGACCGCCGCTCACGGTGGACTCCCCTGGCGGTGCGGCGATCATAGCGGTAATCCCGGGACCGCATCGTGGTTGGTTGACCGTTGGACCGTGTGCAGACCGCGACGCGCAGCTCGCCGACTACCTCGATCTCCTGCTTCCCATCGTTACCCTGCAACTGCAGGCCACACTGGAAGTGGAGCATGCGGCCACGGAGCTCGCCGAGCGGTACGAGGAGATCAATCTGCTCTACACGATCACCGAGATTCTCGGCCGCTCGGTGGCACTGGGGGAGGTAGCTGCCACGATACTTCACGAGCTTTGCGAGACAGTCGGAGCCGACTACGGCTCGCTGCTGGTGTTCGACACCGACGCCCGCGTGCTGCACGCCGTTGCCGCGCAAGGCGCCGACCCCCGTGCGCTTCCGCTGATCGACGAGGACGATCATCGCAGCGTGTCGGCCCGCGTGTTCCGTGAGCAGCGCGCGATGATCGTCGATGAAACCGCGTTGCAGTGCGAGGCCGAGGCGCCCTACCGCCGCGGTGCCATGCTGTCGGTGCCGATCATGTGGACGGCGCCGAGTGGCATCAGTGAACCGTTAGGCGTGGTCAACCGTTCGGGGCGCAACGCGGGCCAGCCGTTCAGCGCAGGCGATCAGAAGCTGGTAGCGGCGATCGCCACACAGATCGGCACCGCGTTGCAGAACGCGCGGCTCGTCGCCGAATCCCTGGAGCGGCAGCAGCTGCTCCGCGAGATGGAGCTCGCCCACGACCTGCAGATGAAGCTGTTGCCACGCGCCGACATCGTCGCGCCGCAAGCGACGGTCGCGGCACGCGTGGTGCCCGCGGAGAGCGTCGGCGGAGACTTCTTCCAGCTCTTTCCCCTCTCGGACGATCGCACGGGCGTAATGGTGGCCGACGTATCGAGCCATGGATACGGCGCGGCGCTCATCATGGCGCTGGCGATGAGCGCCTCGGCCATTCACGCGCAGAGCTCCGCGGGCCCGGCTGCAATGCTCGAGCGCCTGCTCGAATCTCTTGGCGATGAGCTGGCCGAGACCGAAATGTCCATCTCCACGATCTACGCGGTGATCGATCGCCGTAGCCAGCGCCTGGCCTACGCCAACGCGGGGTTGCCGCACGCCTTCCTGATCGGCGCCGACGGCTCGAGCACACGCCTCGGTGCAATCGATCCGCCGCTCGGACTCGGCGAATCCGAGGTCCACCAGGAAGAACGTTCATGGTCGTCAGGCGATACGCTCCTGCTGTTCACCGACGGCCTGTCCGACGCGCATGGAAGCGACGACCGCCGATTCGGGGAGGAGCGGGTACTCGAAGCCGTGCGCCTTCTCCTGAAACGACCGCCGGCCGAGATCCTGGCCGGCATCTTCGCGGCAGTCGCCGTGCACACCGGCGGCATGGATCTACCTGACGATCAAGCCTGCGTCATAGTCCGAAGCTGACCGTGGCGCGCGAAGGCGAGGGCACGGGCGCCGGATCGCCGCGTCGAAAGCGCTTTGGGCAGCACTTTCTCACCGATTCCGGCATACTCGGGCGCATCGCCGAGGCGGCCGGCGTTGGCCCGGGAAGCACGGTCGTGGAGATCGGTCCGGGACGCGGCTCGCTCACCGCGCATCTACTCGAGACCGGTGCACGGGTGGTCGCGGTGGAGATCGACCGCGATCTGGTGCGAAGGCTGCAAGACCGCTTCGCCGGCGTCGACCGCCTGACGATCATCCAGGGCGACGTACTCGATACCGACCTTGCGGCGGCGGCCGGCGGCGACTATGCGCTCGCCGGCAACATCCCCTACAACATCACGACGCCGATTCTCTTTCACGCGATGCGTCCTCCCCGTCCGCGGTGCGCGGTGTTCCTGCTGCAGCGCGAGGTGGGCGAGCGCATGGGAGCCGCGCCGGGTTCGCGCATCTACGGTGCCCTCACCGTTACGCTCGCAGCCGTCGCCCACACCGAAGTGCTCTTTCGCGTGCCGCCGGGCGCCTTTCAGCCACCGCCAAAGGTCGACTCGGTGGTGGTCCGCCTCACGCCGCGTGCCGACCCGCTGGTGAGTCCCCGAGAGGAAGAGGCGTTCCGCGTCCTGGTGCAGGGCGCCTTCGGCCTCCGCCGCAAGCAGATGCGGCGCGTGGTGCGCACGCTCTTCGATCTGGACGCCGACACCGCCAACTCACGCCTCGCCGCCGCGTGTATCGATCCCGGCGCGCGCCCCGAAACGCTGGCTCCCGAGGCGTTCGCGGCGCTGCTTCGGAGCGGATCCACTTTTCCGTCTTAGTCAGGCACTCCGCACGGTCTCGGCGTTGGTCAGCGCGAACGAGAGTCCCTCGAGCTCGAGCGCCATGTTCACTGTCTTGATCGTCACGTGATCGGGCGCCTGCAGCTGGACAGGGGCGAAGTTCAGTACTGCGCGAACTCCGGCGGCGACCACCTCGTCGACCACCTGTTGCGCCGCCTCGGCCGGAACCGTAAGGATCGCGATGTCGGCCGGTTGCTGGCGGTTGTCTTCGGCGAGATTCCGGACGTCGCCGACCGTGAACGACTGGAAGGCTGTCCCGATCTTGCTGGGGTCGCTGTCGTAGACCGCGACGATCGAAAATCCACGCTGCCGGAAGCCGCGGTACTGTGCCAGCGCTTCGCCAATCTTGCCGGCGCCGACGATCACGACGCGCCATTCGCGCTCCAGTCCGAGAATCTCGCGGAGCCGGTGCGTCAGGTCGGCGACGTCGTAGCCGAGCCCTCGCTTGCCAAAGGAGCCGAACACGGACAGGTCCTTTCGGACCTGCGCGGAGGTGGTACCGGCGCGCGCTGCCAGCTCATCACTGGAGATGGTCGATGAGCCACTCGCCTCGAACTCTTCGAGGTAGCGGAGATAGAGGGAAAGCCTGCGAACAGTCGAATCGGCAACGCGCTTCACGGACGGCCTTGTGAATTTCTTCACAAGATAATCGGCGCGCAGGCGGTGGAGAAGGGTGGGGCCCGACCCCCCGACCCCCTAACTTCCCCCCATGCCGGTCAATGTCAGCTCGGAAATCGGTCGCCTTCGCGCCGTGCTCGTCCACACCCCCGGACCGGAGCTCCTCGCCGTCACGCCGTCGACTCGCGAGGACTATCTCTACGACGACATTATCGATCTCGAGATCGCGCAGCGGGAGCATCGTCGTTTCGTCGCCATCCTCGAGCGGTTCACCAAAGTCCACTATGTGCGGGATCTGCTGGCGCAGGTCGCAGATCGCGCCGAGGTGCGGCAGCGGTTGATCGCGGAGACGATGCCCTTCGTCCCGTCCGAACCGCTCGCCAAGGACATCCTCGGCCGTCCGGCAGAGGAGCTGGTTCGCATGCTCGTCGAGGGCGTGGCCGAGTCGCCCGGGCCGCTCGCTGAAATGCTCAACGAGCACGGATACCTGTTGCCGCCGCTGCCCAACCTGTTTTTCACGCGCGACACCGCGATTATCATCGGCGAGCACGTACTTGTCGGATCCATGCGTTATGATATCCGGTGGAGTGAAGAGCTGATCATGAAACTGCTTTTTCAGTTCCACCCGGAGCTGTCCAACTGCGGCATTCTGTACGATGGATCATCTGAGCGGCGGTACAATTACACGCTCGAAGGTGGCGATGTACATCCGGTCCGCGTCGATACGGTCATGATCGGATTCAGTGAAAGGTCGAGCCCCGGCGCCATCGACAATCTGATGAACATCTTGTTCGAGCGGACGCCGATTACCGACGTCATCGTCGTCGTCATGCCCACGGAGAACACGGCGATCCACCTCGACATGATTTTTACACAGGTCGACCGTGAACTGGCGGCCATCTTTCCGCCGCACTTCATTGGCCCCGAGCGTTTGCCTATCTTGTACCGCCGCAAGGGCCAAGTGGGAATGAAGGAGATGCCGAACGTCTTTGCCGCGCTGCAGGCGGTGGGGCTGCCGACCGAGCCCGTCTTCTGCGGCGGGGACCGTCGTATCCTGCAGGAGCGGGAGCAGTGGTCGTCCGGGTGCAACTTCGTCGCGCTGCGGCCGGGACTGGTGCTCTCCTACTCGCGCAACGAAGCCACACTTCACGAAATGCAGAAGATGGGTTTCCAGCTGGTCCCGGCAACCGCCTTTCTCGCCGGGCAGGAACGGATCCAGGAGGGCGACCGTGCGGCGATCACGTTCGAGGGAAGCGAGCTGGTTCGTGGCGGCGGTGGCCCGCGCTGCATGACCATGCCTCTTGGCCGGGACGATCCATGGACCTGACAAATTGCCACAGCGGAATGATGAGAAATGAAATGAGAGATGCGGGTTGCGAGAACATGATGGGCGCCGGACTACTTTGATTTCCGGCGCGACCGTACAACCCGAAGACACGCTGCTCGCCTCACGCGCGCGTGACCTCCTCGCCGGCGGGCCGGTCGATGCCGTGACGCTGGTATCGCACGTCTGCCGAATGAGTGGCGCCCCCGCGGCGGTCGCCGAGCATCTGGCGGCGACGATGTTCTCCGGACGACGGGAGTTCGTCTGCGACGCGAATGGGCGCTGGGGGCTGGCCCCTGATAGTGTCCAGACCTCGCTCGGCCTGACGCCCCTCGACTGTCTCGACTACGTCGTCGTCGACGTCGAGACCACGGGATCCGGTTGGAGGAGGAACGACCGCATTACGGAAATCGCGGTCGTGCACGTACGGGCGGGCAGGGTGGTGCAGGAATTCGAGTCGCTGGTGAACCCGCAGCGCTCCATTCCGCCGATCGTCTCCGCGCTCACCAACATCACCTGGTCCATGGTGCAGCACGCGCCGCTCTTCGGAGAGCTGTGCGATCGGCTGGTGCCGCTGCTTCAGGGCAAGGTGTTCGTCGCGCATAACGCGGAGTTCGATTGGCGTTTCGTGACCACCGAGGTGGCGCGCGCCACCGGCCAGCGTCTCGATGGTGAACGGCTGTGCACGGTGCGGCTGGCGCGCAGCCTCCTCCCGCACCTGCGCAGCCGGCGGCTGGATGCGCTGGCTCATTACTACGGCATTGTGATCGAGGGGCGGCATCGCGCCGGCGGCGATGCGCGCGCGACGGCCAAGGTGATGCTGCGGCTCTTCCACGAGTTGAGCTCCCGCGACTGCCTGACCTACGAGGCGATGCGCGAGCTCCTCGGCCACCGTCCGCGAAGGGGACGCCGGCGGCGCAGAAGCGCTTTGCCCCGTGGAATGAACAGGGATTCCACGGCGTGACCCCTCCATCGCCGCTCGTCCGAACGATCCAGCTCGGTGCCTGGCGACTGCACGCCATCCAGGCCGGCGGAATCCAGCTCGACGGCGGCGCGATGTTCGGCGTGGTCCCAAAGCCCCTCTGGGAGCGGCGAATCAAGGCCGACGAGCGCAATCGCATTCCGATGGGAATGCGGTGCCTGCTCATCGAGCACGACATCGGCCCCGTGCTCATCGATACAGGGGCGGGGAACAAGGAAGAGCCCAAGTTCAGGGACATCTACGGCATAGAAAACCTCGGGCCCTCGGGCTCTACGGCGCTCGAAGACGGGTTGCTCCAGGCAGC
>DATKDD010000201.1:0-14818 GCA_035512875.1 Gemmatimonadaceae bacterium
CACGATCTCCTGCGAGACGAAACACCGCGGAGAGAACTGCAGCTGATCGTCTGCCGCAACGTGATCATTTACTTCGACCGCGAGTCCCAGGAGCGTCTGTTCGAGCGATTCGTCGACGCGCTCGCGCCCGGCGGTTTTCTCGTCCTGGGGAAAGTCGAAACGCTGCTCGGTTCGGCCCGAACCGCGCTCATCAGTGTCGATGCGCGGGCGCGGATCTTTCGCCGTCCGTGACCGAGGTTCGAGTGCGCGTCGCCGACTATGCCGTCGCCGCGACGCCCAAGACGATCGTCACGATAGGACTTGGCTCGTGCGTGGCGATTACGCTGCACGACCCCGTCGCCGGCATTGGTGGCCTGGCGCACGTACTGCTGCCTAGCGAGGCAATGTCGCGCGAGCGGGAGAATCGCGCCAAGTTCGCGTGCACGGCGGTACCCCTGTTGATCGAACAGATGCAGGCACTTGGTGCCAGGCTGGCGCGCATGCAGGCCAAACTGGCCGGCGGCGCGGCGATGTTCACTTCGTTGATTGCCACACCGGCACTGCAGATGGGCGAGCGCAACGTGATGGCCGCCCGCGACGCCTTGCAGCTGGCCGGTATTCCGCTGGTCGGGCAGGACGTGGGCGGGGACTTTGGCCGATCGGTCTACTTCAGCGTGGCCGATGGCACGATGCGCATCCGCTCGGTACGCCGGAGAGAGATCGTTGTCTGAGATCACGACGCCCGCCGTGCTCGTAGTGGACGACAGCGCGTTCATGCGCAAGCTCGTCTCCGAGCTCGTGGTTGGCTCCGGTGAATTTCGCATCGCCGGCACCGCTCGCAACGGACTCGATGCGCTGAGGAAGATCCATGCGCTGGACCCCGACATTGTGACGCTCGATGTAGAGATGCCGGAGCTCGATGGCCTCGCGACGCTCGGCTACATCATGAGCGAGACACCGCGTCCGGTGGTGATGTTGAGCGGAATGGCGACAGGCGAGTCCGATGACCTGACGATTCGCGCGTTGGAGCTGGGCGCGGTGGATTTCGTGCGCAAGCCGGCCGGGAAGATCAGTCTGGATCTCGGCCCCGTGCGCGATCGTCTCCTCAACGCCTTGCGGGCGTGCCGGGAGGTGAACCTTCGCGCCGTGCCCCAACTTGCGCGTCTCCCCCGCGCTCCGGCGTCGGCGCCCTCGTCCGGACTCCCGGCCAGCGCAGGCCGCGTGGTCGCGATTGCCTGCTCCACTGGCGGTCCCCGGGCGCTGGCCGAGATCATCCCGCGTCTTCCGGCCGCGCTCGAGGCAGCGGTGCTCGTCGTGCAGCACATGCCGGCCGGCTTCACCCGCAGTCTGGCTGAACGATTGAATGGGCAGAGCGCGATCAGGGTCTGCGAGGCCGAGCATGGGCAGGCTCTTCAGAATGGCCAGGTCTACATCGCGCCGGGCGGACGCCACATGCGCGTTTGCCGCTCGGGAGGCGCGTCCCGGATTGCTCTCGATGACTCACCCGCGGTGTGGGGGGTGCGTCCCTCCGCCGATCCGCTATTTCGTTCGGTGGCCGAAGTGTTCGGGGCAGCGGCGGTGGGCGTAGTCCTGACTGGAATGGGTCGGGATGGGTCGGCTGGACTCCGGATCATGCGTGACGCGGGCGCAACCGGTATCGCACAGGACCGCGCTACGTCGATCATCTTCGGCATGCCGCAGGCCGCTGTCGCATCCGGGGGGGCCGGTCGCGTCGTGCCGCTCGGTGCCATGACCGACACCATCCTCGCGTGTCTTGATCGTTTGGCGCTCGTGACCAAGTTGTGACCCCTCTCGAGGGGGAACTGTCCTTATCGTGAGGGCAAGCGTCCGCCTTTCAGTCGTTATCTCCCCCAATGCCGAATGGCTAGCCAGCCCAAAAAACCGCGTGCGCGTTCGCGCCCGCGCAAGAGCGCGCCCGACGCCGACACGCCCGCACCTATCGACTCGGCGCAGGTCGAGTCTGCGGCGATGGTGCAGGGGGTTGCGCCGCCTGACGCTTCGTCTGGCGCTGGCGTCTCCGACGCGCCGCTCGATGGCTCGGGCGCCGAGGCAATGGCTGTCGCCCTGGCCGACCTTCCTCGAGACGATGCCGAGGGGGATGACGACCTTTTTCCGGACGAGAAACGGATCCGCACCGTGCACGAGCTGCTGGCGCTGAGCGAAGGGGAAGTGGAACTGCTCATGTTTCGATTGGGGGCGGAGCTGTTCGCTTTTGATCTCGTGGCGGCGGAGGAGGCAGTGGAGCTCGAATCGTTGCACGCGGTTCCGGACATGCCCGACGCGATGCTCGGTGTAATCGACCTGCGCGGCCGACTGGTGCCGGTTTACTCGCCAGCTGCTATGCTGCGCTCGCCGCACGCACCAGAGGGCGGCGTGCTGGTCCTGATGCGCGCCAGCGAGCGTCGCGTGGCGCTGGTTGTGGACGACGTCGAGGACGTGATCGTACTCGATCGGACAAAGCTTCTGCCGCCCCCATCGGCCGATTCCGACACTCTGGTGCTAGGCGTGGCGCTCATCGGCGACTCGCTTGTTACGGTAGTCGATGCGCACGTGCTGGTAGCCGCGTGCGCGGTACCGCTTTCCGCGGAGGCCGCATGAGCGCCCCGGCACATCAGATCGTCACGTTCCGCCTGGGGGAGGACTACTTCGCCGCCGACATCTTCGCGGTCGAGCGCGTGCTCCGACACCAGCCTCCAACGGTGGTTCCGAACATGCCGCCGTGGATCGACGGAGTGCTGGAGTACCAGCAGCGCGTGATCCCCGTGGTGAACCTGCGGCGACGCTTCGGACTCCCCGCCGTTCAGGTGAGGCCGGAAACGCGCGTCCTCGTGCTTTCATGCGAAGGTGAGTGGATCGGCGTAGTGGTGGATGACGTGCAGGAAGTCGTGGCGATCACAGCGGCCCAGCTGTCGCCGCCGCCGGCGTTGTTCCGGGGTGTCTCCAGTGAGTACCTCCGTGGTATCGTCCGTCGCGACGACCGTCTGATTGTCTTTCTGGACGTGCAACGGCTGTTCGCTTCGGACGAACGGAAGGCGATGCTGGAGGCCACCGCGGCCGCGCCGCATGGGTGAGAACGTGCTGGACGCGCTGCGCCGGCGTCAGGCGGCGCTCGCTGCACGCATCGCCGAGCCGCAGTCCGCCGCCGACCGCGCAACGTTGCGGGTGGAGATTCTCGCACTGTTCGAAGATCTCGAAGCCGCCTCCGCCGGGGTGGCAACGCTCAAGGACGACGCGAACCGGCTTGCCGAAGCGTGGAGGGCATTGCCGGAGCCCGCGCCGGCAGCCGCGGCTTCGGGCACCCGACCTGCGAATGACCAGATCAAGGTGCACACCGACCGGCTGAACGCGTCGACGTTCGTTGAGAAGGGATGGAACCTGATTGCGCTCGGCGATCACGTCGGAGCGGAGCGCGCCCTGGCGCATGCGCTGGAGCTCGCGCCTGACGATCCGAGAACGGAGGCGCTTCTCGGATGGGCGCGGATGCATCAGGAGAAGTTCGACGAGGCGTTGACGAGCTTTCAGCGAGTGTTGATGCGGGATGCGACGAATGCGATGGCCCGTGTAAACATCGGCTTCATCTGCCTGAAGCGCCGAATCTTCGGGGAGGCGATCGAGCATTTGTCGCGCGCGCTCCACAGCGAGGACAGGAAGGCGGCGCTGTATGCACACTTCTATCTGGGGCTTGTGTACCTGGAGCGCGAGATGCACGCCGATGCGTGCGCGTTTCTGGAGAAGGCGATTGGCCTCGGCCCGAACCTGATCGAGGCGTACTACCATTTGGGGCACGCGCACCTGCTCAGCGGTGTGCGAGACCGTGCGCTCGAGACGTGGCGCCGCGGCGCGGAGGCCAACAAGTTCAATCCATGGTCAAAGCGGTGTGCGGACATGGTAAGCAGAGTGGAGCGCGGAGAAGCCGTCTTGCGTTCGGCCTAACGCTCATCGCCTGGCTGCTGCCGGCGCCGGCGCCGGCGCAGGCCGAGGCGCCGCTCCGGTTCGACCAGGGCCGTTTCACCGTTGTCGCCTTTCCCCGGGACGAGACTCTCGCCCGCTCGATGGTGGCCGCGGCAGCGGGGCGGGACACCTTTCCGGGACTTCCGCGTTCCCGTGATCGCGTGCTGATCGCCATCGCCCCCGATGCGGCGCGCTTTCGCGAGTGGGTGGGACCCTACGCACCTGAATGGGGGGCGGCGATAGCGTTCCCCGAAGAGCGCCGGATCATCATGCAGGGGAGTGCCGCACCGTCGTCGGCGGGCGACCCGATCCGGGTGCTGCGCCACGAGCTGGCGCACCTTGCGCTGCACGAAGCGTTAGGTACGATGCCGCCGCGCTGGTTCGACGAAGGCTACGCCGCGTACGCGGCCGGCGAGTGGGGGAGGGAAGAAGTGCTCGCCACCAGCTATGCGCTGTTGGTGCGCGGCCTGCCGTCACTCGATTCTCTCGACCGGTGGTTCGGCGGCGGGTCATCGCAGGCGGGGTCGGCGTACGCCCTGGCGTATCGCGCCGTCAGCGACCTCGCGGCGCTCGACCGCGAGCGCGGATTATCCCTGTTCTTCCAGTACTGGGAGCGGACCGGATCGCTCGACCGCGCGGTCCGCGAGGCGTACGGCATCACTTTCAGCGGCTTCGAGCAGCAGTGGCGCCGCCGCACGATGCGCCGGTATGGGGCGCTGGCGCTTTTTGCCGATCTGACGCTTGCGCTGGGTTTGATGACACTGTTCATCCTCCCCTTGTTCATCGCCCGCCGCCGTCGCGATAGGAGGCGTCTCGCAGCCCTTGTCGCGGCAGACGAGGCTACCGACCGCGCCGCCCGCGAGAGCGCGCTGGAGGAGCTGTTGAAAAGCGAGGGTCGCGGGTTGGGGGGCGAGGGTCGGGATCCCGCGGTGTGAGCTTCGCGGGATGAGCGACGCGCGATGCGGGAAATGCGTGTACGCTGATGGATGCGAGCACTGCGTGACAGAGACATTGGGCCTCCCCGCGTCGCGCGTCGCGCGTCGCTCATCCCGCCAGCTTGGCCATCCCTCACCCCTCCCCCGCATTGACACCGATTTCCGCGCGTCCTACACTTACCCAATCATGCTGAAGACCGAGTCTGGGGCGCGCTCCCGCGCGCTCATCTGGTGGGGGCTTGCCGCGTTCACGCTCCTGGCCGGATACGCTGATCTCGTACGCGGTGGCGAAACGCTGGCACCAATTCTGTTGGTAATCGGCTACTGCGTGCTCGTTCCCCTGGCCATTCTCAAGTCGTAGCGGGCGGCGCTCGTCATTCATCCTCGGAGCGAGGCTCATTCAGGTCGCGCCCGGTCCGGGTTGTGCATTGTTGCAGGGCGAATAGCTCAGCTGGTTAGAGCGCCTGCCTTACACGCAGGATGTCGGGGGTTCGAATCCCTCTTCGCCCATGTGGAAGGCGGACCCTGGCAGCCCGGTTCGGGGTACTTTGAGCAGACTTTAGAGAGGAACGAACTGTGACGGCATCAACACTCCCGGCTCGCGCGCTGGGTGCCCTGGTGGTCGCGGCAGCGCTGCTGGCACCATCCACGTCCGACGCTCAGCGGACTCGCGTAATCACGCCGCCCGATGGTACCTCCCGGTTCATGGTTCCCACCCTCCGATCTTCGGAGCGGGGACTCGGAGTCGACGGTGCCGACGCCCTTCGTTCGCGCCTTCGCCAGGATTTCGCCACGCGAGACCTGTGGGTGATCTCCAAGGAGAACATCTGCGCCCTCCTGGAGGCTTCCGGGTTCCCCTGCGATAACGCACCGGAACGGGTTACGGCCAAGCTGCTCGCGCAACAGTTGCGCGCGGATGAGTACCTCGAGGGAAGCATCAGCAAGGGCGGCGACGGGTTTGTGCTTACCGCGCAGATGGTGTTGACGCGCAACAACAACATGGTGCAGCCGATCGGCAGGTTTACCGGCGGCCGGCTACTCGATGTGGCCACTCAGTTCTCGCGCGAGTTCAAAGAAGCACGCAAGCAGCTCGAGCCCGAAATGGCCTGCGAGAATGCCATCAGGGATGGCAATCTCGAACTCGCCAGGCAGCACGCGCGCGCCTCCATCGCCGCTTATAATCGAGGCACGTTGGGAAGGCTCTGCCTGATCAATGCGCTTGCTGAGGACTCGGCGTCCGCCGATTCCATTCTCGCGGTTGCCGAAGAGGTGTTGCAGATCGATTCAACGAGCCGGCTCGCCTTGCTCTACGCGGCGCGCGCCTACGCCAACGCCGGTGACACGGTCAGGGCGGTCAACACCTATACCAGGCTGATCTCGCTCGATCCGACCAACGTGCCGCTGCAGACCGAGGTTGTGAACTATCTCGCGAATGCGCGGAACGCGCGCGCGGCGATTCCAATCATCGAGGCCGCCGTAGACTCCAACCCCGGCGACCCCGATCTGCTGCGACTTCGTTTCCTGATCTATCTCACCGTGCGCGAGTGGAAGCAGGCGATAGCGTCTGGTGAGGATCTGCTCGCCACCGATACGGCAGCGACCGACACGCTGTTCTTCTCGCGGCTCGCGATCGCATACGCCACCGACAGCCAACCGCAAAAGGCCTCGGAGACTACGGCCCGTGCCGTGGCGAAGTACGCGGACAATGGAGGGCTCTGGTCGCTGCATTCGCGGATGCTCAAGAATGCGGGTCAGCTCCAGCAATCGGCGGATGCGGCGCGGCGCTCGTTGTCCATATCGCCGAACGATGGCGCCGGATGGCTGGCCCTGGCTGACGTGCTGGTCGAAATGAACCAGCCCGACAGCGCCGTCAGTGCGCTGCGCGCAGCCGTGGCGCACGCTGATTCAACTACCAAAGGGCAAATTGCCCAACGACTGCTGATCGTGGGGAATCGCTCATACAGGGCGGGCAACGAATCCAAGAACCGTGAAGATTTCTTGCGAGCGGTATCCATTCTCGCACTCGCGGACACCGTCGCATCCAATCAGGGCGTGCGATCTCAGCTTGGCGAAGCGTTCGCGCAGATAAAGTTCCTCTACGGTGTCGCGGCGTTTCAGGTGGCCGCGAGTGCCGCGCAGGAGAATCAGGACGCCAAGAGCTGCCAGCTGGCGCAGCTGGCGCAGAACCACATGGTCATAGCTCAGATCAACGTGCCGGTCGGGGGAAGCTTCGCGCCGGAACAGGCAGCCCAGATTCTGGGGTCGATTCAGCAATTCGCTCCAGCGGTCGAAGGACAGGTGGCGCGCGACTGTCGCTGACGGCACGACGATGCGCCTGCGGCCCCGGTGTCGGTCATTCCGATGCCGGGGCCGCGTCGCGTTATGTCCCGGAGTCGGGAGGCAGATGAATGCGAAGGTCGGCAGGACGCGCCGCGTACGCGAATCGGCGCGCCTCGGTCGTTTCCCCATCGACATTCACCACGATCGGCTTGCGCGTCGTGACGACGACATCGGTCAGCTGCGCGTAGTGAACACCCTCTTCGCCCACGTGCTCGCCGCGGCGCACCTTGAGCAGCATGGGACCGATGTCTATCCTCGGCAGCGCCTCCACCACGCAGACGTCCAGCAGGCCGTCGGTCACATCCGCGTTGGGAGCGATGAGCGTGCCGCCCCCCGTTCGCTGCCCGTTGGCAATGGCGAACAGCAGTACCTTGCACTGCAGGTCGAACTCCGGGCCTCGAAAGCGGGCGGTATAGGGATGCAGGTCGCCCAGCTTTCGAAGCCCGCTCAGTGCGTAGGCGAGCACTCCCAGCGATGCCTTGGCACCCTCAGGCGTGTCAGCCGTCACTTCGGCCGCAACGCCGCCCACGGAAACATTGATGAATCGACGGTCGTTAGCCTGCGCCGTGTCGATGCGCACCGGCGGATGTCGCAGCACCACATCCATTGCGTGGTCGACATCGTCGGGGATCCCTGCCTGACGCGCGAAGTCGTTGGCAGTGCCGAGCGGTATGATGCCCATTGGCACGTCGCTGCCGGACAGTCCGTTGATCACCTCGTTGACGGTTCCGTCGCCTCCCCCGGCGAGGATTGCGTCGAATGCGGTGTCTGCACGCGCGGCAGTTCGCGCAAAGCGTTCGGCGTCGCCACCTTCCCAGGTGACGTGCACATCAATGGTGTGTCCTCGATCGCGCACCCACGAGACGAGGTTACGCAGGGACGGCAGCTCCGCGCGCGTGCCGTGTAGAATGAGGCACAGCCGTTTGGTTGCGGACGTGCCGTGGTCGGTCATCGAGTGGATGTGTGAGGAACGCGCTTGACGCTACAAACAAAGGCGAGGTAGTATGCATGCCCCGCGTGAAACCGGCGAGCAGTGGACCAGTGCATATCATGCGCCGGTCCTCGTCGCCGAAGTACTGGCGGTGTTCGTCGGTGCGCGGCGCGTGCTCGACGGTACCCTGGGCGGCGGTGGCCACGCCGCGGCGTTGCTGGCTGGTGGGGCTCATGTTACGGGTCTCGACCGAGATCCCGATGCGCTTGTGGCGGCGCGGGAGCGCCTGTGGGAGTACGGGGAGATGGGGGAGGGCGACGGGGGGGGAAAGGGGGAAGGCGCGCGGTTTCTCGCGGTACCGGGCAACTTTGCGAACGTGGATGAGATCGGGGCGATCGCTGGCGTTCAGTTTGACGGCATACTTCTCGATCTCGGTGTGTCATCTCATCAACTTGATTCACTCGATCGCGGCTTTTCCTTTCGAGAGGGGACGCCGCTGGACATGCGCATGGCCGGCGCCGAGGCGTCGGTAACGGCGGCAGCGCTGCTCGCGGAATTGGATGAACGCGAGCTTGGACGCATCTTCCGTGAGTACGCGGACGAGCCGAGAGCGATGCGGCTTGCTCGCGAGATAGTCCGGCGGCGCGCCAACCGTCCGTTGGAAACGAGCGATGATCTGGTCGGCGCCATTCGCGGCGCGCTCGGTCCGCGAACCGGACCTGGCGACTTCGCGCGACTTTTTCAAGCGGTGCGGATTGCGGTGAACGATGAAATGGAGGCACTCGCCGAGGGGTTGCCGCGGTTGCGGGAGCGCCTGACGAGCGGCGGCATCCTGGCGGTGATCACATATCACTCGGGAGAGGACCGGCTGGTGAAGCGCGCCTTCCGCGAGTGGAGCGCGGCGTGTATCTGTCCACCGCGCCATCCGGTTTGCTCCTGTCGAGGGGCGCCGCTCGGCGAGCTCGTGGCGCCACGCGGCGTCACCTCCACCGCCGAAGAGGTTGCGCGCAATCCGCGAGCGCGTAGCGCGCGCATGAGGGCATGGCGGCGCGCCGCGTAAGGAAGCGGGGCCGTTCCTGGCTCGCGGTTGCACTGTTCGCCTTTCTCGTGGCGGCTGTGGTGATCGTGTGGCGCCGTGCCGCGGGCGTCGAAGCCGAGCGCGCGCTGGCCGAGCTGTCGGACCGGCGGTTGGCACTCGAGGCCGAGCGCGCGCGGCTCGAAGCGCAGATCCGTGAGTTGGAGAGCCGCGGGCGAATTGCGGAGATCGCCGAGCGACGGCTGGGCATGCACGTCGCGGCTGGCTCGCAGTACGTGATGATTCCCCGTCGGAGCAGCGCGCCGTGATGACGCGCCCCGGCAGGCTGATGATCGTACAGCTCGCGCTAATGCTGTTCGCGCTCCTGCTCATCGCGCGAACTGCGCAGGTGCAACTGTTCGAGCAGGAGCAGTGGGCGTCGACGGCGATGCATCAGCAGACGATCACCGATAAAGTGCCCGCCCCGCGCGGCGCGATATTCGACGTGGACCGCATTCCGCTGGCGCGCAATGTCGAATACGTCTCCCTGGGCATTTCGCCCCGGGAGATAGGCGACCGCCCGCGGCTGGCGAGCGTGCTTCGCCGGCTGCGTCTGCCGGCGCGCACGATTCGTCAGGCGACCAATGGCGAGTTGATGTGGCTCGCTGTGCCCGGCCGCTTTCCGCGCGAATCGGTCGCCGAGCTCAGGGGCATGAGGGGGGTGACGTTTTATCCGGTGTACGAGCGGTGGTATTCCAGCCGGCCGTCCACCCGGCGGCTTGTGGGCCGCGCAGCGCCCGGCGGCAGCGGCACCGACGGCATGGAGCGGGCGCTGGACGAGTACCTGACCGGTACCGAGGGAGAGCGGGTGAGAGTGCGCGACGGTGCGCGCCGTACGCGCGGGTCGCCGGATTTCGTGGAGCTGCCTCCGCGCGCGGGTGATGACGTGTCGCTGACGATCAGTCAGGAATGGCAGGAGATCGCCGAGCGTGCATTACGCGAAGCGGTGGACAGCACCGGAGCCGACGGTGGGGACATGGTCGTGCTCGATCCCTGGACCGGAGCGATCCGGGCGCTGGCCGCGGTCCGTCTCCGGCAGCCGGTATCGGGGAGTCCGGCGCTCACGGAACCATTCGAGCCTGGCTCCACCATCAAACCGCTGATCGCCTCCTCGCTTCTATCGTTAGGACGCGTGACCGCCGACGATACGGTCAGCGTCGGGGAGGGCAGTTATCGGACGCACGGGCGCACGATTACCGACACTCATACCGGCGACAGTACGTTGACGCTGACCGAGGTGATCGTGCACTCGAGCAACGTCGGAATCGCCAAGTTCAGCGAACGGTTGACTCACGCCGAGGAGTACGAGACGCTGCGCGACTTTGGATTCGGTACGCCGACCGGGGTGCTGTTTCCCAGCGAAGCGTCAGGCTTTCTGCGCCCGGTAGGCGACTGGACTCCGCAGAGCGCCGCGTCACTCGCCATTGGTTACGAGCTGTCGGTGACCGCGCTACAACTGGCTACCGCGTACGCGGCATTCGCCAACGGCGGCGAGCTGATGGAACCCGCGCTCGTGCAGGAGATTCGTGCCGCCGACGGCGAGGTACGGTTCCGGCATCAGCGACGTGTCGTGAGGCGCGTGATGAGCGAGCATGTCGCCGGCAAGGTAATGGAGATGCTGCGGCGCACCGTGGAGGCGGGAACGGCCAGTGCTGCCGCGCCGGCCGGCTACGTGGTGGCGGGAAAGACGGGAACGGCGCGCAAGGTGGTGAACGGCTCATATGTGGGAGGAGGCTACACCGCCTCGTTCGTCGGAATCTTTCCGGCCGACCGGCCACAAGTGGTGGTGGTCGTGAAACTGGATGGTCCGCGCGGCAGATACTACGGAGGGCAAACCGCGGCGCCGGCCTTTCGCGCCGCCGTCGTTGCGGCATTGGCCGCCCGGGGGGCCTCGATCGATCGTGCGACGCTTGCATCGTCAGGCGCCGTTGGCGAACCGGCGATGAACGCGATGGCGGAGACCGAGCCCGAAGTACTGGATGGGAACCCGGCATGGACTCTGGAACCGGAACCCGAGCCCGTCGGGGATGCCGGAACCGCGCGATTCGCGATTCCGCTCGTCATCCCCGCCGACACTGCATCGCCGCCGCCGCGCGCAGTCCCCGATGTGCGCGGGCTGTCGCTGCGGGAAGCGGCGCGCGAGCTGCACCGCGCGGGATTCCGGGTTCGCATCGTCGGTACCGGGAGCGTCGTCAACACGGCGCCCGCGGTGGGGGTGGTGGCCGCCGCCGGCACCAGCGTTCGCGTGGTGGCGGAACCGTGAGTCCTGTGGATCTCAAGTCGATCGCCGCCGCGCTGCGCGCGGCGGGGCTGCTCATCGAGTCGCGCGGGAGTCTTCCCGAGTGGGTGAGCGACATCGCCGATCACAGTCGCCGCGTTACGCCGGGCGCGCTGTTCATTGCAGTTCGCGGTGCACTGCTCGACGGGCATGCCTTCATCAGTGAGGCTGGCGCGCGCGGCGCGGTGGCGGCGATGGTCGAGGATGCCGACGCGACCACGCTCCCCGTGCTCGTCGTGCGAGACAGCCGCCGCGCCGTCGCCGTCGCCGCGGCCGCGGCGTTCGCCTTTCCCGCTCGCGTGCTGCGACTGGTCGGCGTTACGGGAACCAATGGCAAGACCACGACCGTCAACATTCTCCGCCATCTGCTGCATGGTGAAGAGTTGGTCGCGGCATCGATCGGCACACTCGGTGTGCTCGTCGGATCCCCGGGGGACCCGGCGGAGGGAGGTGAAGGCCTGACGACGCCCGGCCCGGTGGAGTTACAGCGTCTGTTCCGTACACTGGTGGATCGCGGCGTCCGGTCGATCGTCATGGAGGTTTCGTCCCACAGTCTGCACCAGCATCGCGTTGAAGGTGTGTCCTTTGCCGCCGCGGTGTTCACGAACCTGACGCGTGATCATCTGGATTATCATGGGACCATGGAGGAGTACTTCGCCGCCAAGGCGAAGCTCGTGCCATTGGTTTCGCCCGGTGGGGTGATGGCCGTAAACGCCGACGATGCCGCTTGGTCGGCACTCCCCGCCGGTCCGCGCGTGGTTACGTTCGGCGTGCGCGAGGCGGCGATGGTCCGGGCGAGCGGAGTGCGGTATGCGCCGACAGGGAGCGAATGGACGCTGGAAGCGGATGGGGCGCGGGCCGCCGTTCGGCTGCCTCTCATCGGCGACTTCAACGTGGCCAACGCGGTGGGGGCCGCGGCGGCGGCATGGGGAATGGGGCTCGCGCTCCCGGAGATCGCCGCCCGCCTGACGAATGCACCGCAGGTTCCGGGTCGGCTCGAGGTGATCGGCACCGGTCCCACCGTGCTGCGCGACTACGCCCATACGCCTGACGCGCTGGAGCGGGCGCTCGAAGCGGTGCGTCCGTTCGCGCAGCGGCGGCTGATCGTCGTGTTCGGCTGCGGCGGTGATCGCGATCGGGGCAAGCGCGCACCGATGGGCGCGATTGCCGCCCGGCACGCGGACCTGGCCATCGTCACGAGCGACAACCCGCGCACCGAGGATCCCGAGCGGATTCTCGACGAGATCGAATCGGGAATGCCGCCAGGTGGCCACGAGCGCCATACCGACCGCCGCGAGGCGATCGCGCGCGCCCTGGCGGTCGCGCAGCCTGACGACGTGGTGCTCCTTGCCGGGAAGGGACACGAGACGTATCAGGTGCGGGGCACGACGAAGTATCCATTCGACGAACAGGTGATCGTGCGTGAGCTGATGACCGCCGGTGGTGAGCGATGAGCTCAGGTACCGCGATTCCCGCCGCCGCCACGGGATTCTGGACGCTCGAGCGTGTGGCTGCCGCGCTCGCGCCCTTCGCAGGCGGCAATCTTCCATCCGGCAGCACGCCGCTCCGCGCGGTGTGCACCGATACGCGCCAGATCGCCGATGGCGATCTGTTCATTGCGCTCAGCGGGGAGCGCTTCGATGCTCACGACTTTCTCGGCGATGCGGTGGACAAGGGAGCCGCCGCGCTGGTCGTCGTGAATCTGGAGCGAGCGGTGGGACTTGGCGTGCCCGTATATGCCGTCGCCGATACGCTCGTGGCGCTGGGTGCACTGGCGCGGTACTACCGCCGTGCGTGGAACGGGCCGCTGGTCGCGGTGGCCGGCTCGAACGGCAAGACCACCACCAAGGACATGATCCGCGCCGCGCTGGCTCGCGCATTCGACGTGCACGCCACCATCGCCAACCTCAACAATCTCGTCGGCGTACCGCTCACGCTGCTAGCCATGCCACCCCGAACGGAGATCGCCGTGATCGAGCTCGGAACCAACGTGCCTGGCGAAGTCGCCCGCCTGCGCGCGATCTGCGAGCCGAACATTGCGGTCGTCACGTCGATCGGAGAGGAGCATCTCGAGGGACTCGGCACGCTCGACGCCGTGCTGGCCGAGGAAGCATCCGTGTTCGATGGGGTCGCGATAGGCATCGTGCCCGGTGCTCAGCCCGAGATCGCGGATGTGGCACGCCGTCTGGCCGGCCGGGTGGTCGTCGCCGGGCTGGTCGGCGGCGATCTACCGGTCACCGGATGGGGGGTCGATCCCGAGGGCCGTGGCTGGTTCGAGGTGGACGGGGTGTCGGTGCATCCACCGGTTCGTGGCGCGCACAATCTTCGCAACGCCGCCCTGGCCGTCGCGGTCGCCCGGGAGTGCGGTGTCTCAAACCTGCATGCCGCCGAAGGAATCGCCGGCATGCCGTTGCCGTCGATGCGTACCGCGTGGGAGTCGCTCGGCACCGCCACGCTCATCAACGATGCCTACAATGCCAACCCTCCATCCATGCGTGCGGCACTGGACCTGCTCAGTGGCGTGGATGGCGGCCGCCAGCGCGTCGCCATACTCGGCGGAATGCGCGAAATGGGTGCGCAGGCCGGGCGACTTCACGAGGAGATGGCTCGTTATGCTCTTGCAACGCGCGTGGAGGTGATCGCCGGCATCGGGGAGATGGCTTCCGCCCTCGATTCACTGGGAGCCGCTGATCCGCGAGTGGTAACCGCCACGGATGTCGACGAGCTCTGGCCGCTGATCGAACCCCGTCTCACGCCAACCTCGGTAATCCTGCTCAAGGCGTCGCGTGGAGTGCGCCTCGAGCGTCTCGTACCACACCTATCCGACTGGGCGGCGCGAACGTGCTCACCTGGCTGATGGCCGAGCTCCAGGATCAATGGAGCGTACTGCGGTTGTTCAACTTCATAACGTTTCGTGCTGCCGGGGCGGCTGTATCGGCGATTCTCGTTGCCTTCATGGTCGGCCCGTTCGTGATTCGCCGGCTGCGCGCGATGCGCATCAGCCAGGTGGTGCGGGAGGGAACCCCGGACACGCATGCGGGCAAGAGCGCGACGCCGACGATGGGAGGAATCATCATCCTGATCGCCGCGATAGTTCCGACGCTGCTGTGGATGCGGCTCAACAGCATCTACGTCTGGGTCGCGCTGTTCACGATGGCGTACATGGGCGCGATCGGTTTCTGGGACGACTACCTCAAGCTGAAGCAGCAAAGGGAAGGGAAGGTCAACGTCGGGCTGGTCGAGCGCCACAAGCTGCTGGGCCAGGTATCGCTAGGCGTGATACTCGGGGTGTTTCTCTGGCAGGTGGA
>DATKDD010000202.1:0-4425 GCA_035512875.1 Gemmatimonadaceae bacterium
GCTCGATACACGTTTCGAGCTCACGCCTGACGAGTTTCGGGTGGAGGGTGAACTGATCGTCGTTGGGCCGCTGTTCGGCGACGAAACCCTGGTTGTTCTGGTCGAGGCGCTGGAAGAGTACGGTCTGCGCTACTCCGATGATTTTTTCGATCTCAGCGGCAACTGGCCGGAGTGGCTTCGGATATTCGCAATGAGCGGCGCATCTCCAGGTTGACGCGAGTCGATCACTGTCGCGAGCCGAGCCCGTGTGGCGCGACGGCGGTGCCGCGATCATATGCCGGGTCGGCGTCGCGGGCGACTGGACGGAGCAGCCCCTCCCATCCACAGTCGTAACACCAGCTGGTGCGGAACCAGGGAAGCAGACGGTTCCAACCGGGAGAGTGAACACGGAGCGTGTGCGAGTCGCAACACGGGCACTGATCCGTGTCGGGGAGCATATAGTAGAAGAAGACCGTGGCGGCGATGCCGCGGAGGATAAAAAAGCCGGAAAGAACGACGGCCATGATGATGCCTTCCAGCATGGACCACTCTCCGGAGCGCGCCGCGGCGCGCTCCTCGACCGTTAGGCGGGAAGGCGGAGCTCGTCGGCGATGCGACTCCAGAGCTCCACGTGCGCCACGCCGTCTTCGATACGCTCGATTACCACGTCGGCGCCTTCAGCCACCGTCTCATTGGACGTCCCGCGCGCGGCCAACGTTTCGCGGACGCCGTTGTCCTCGTACTCTATCATCCCATGGCCACCGGGCGTAATGCTCCGAACGACGCGCGCCAATTGCCCCTGCAAACGGAAACGCTCGTCCTCGACGTCCCTGGCAGCCGACGGAACGACGTAGCCTGCCAGCAACCAGAACACACCCGTCGCCGCGAGCAGCCCGCTGGATGATGCAATGGCCCAGGTGGCGGCTGCTCCCAGGTCGCTGTAGCGTGCAATCGGATAGCCAACAGCTCCGACTACCGTCAGGAATGCTGAGGCCGTGGGAGTGTTGATTGGTCCCACCCGCCCGCGTCGAGCAAGGTGGCGGTCGATACCGCGCATCATGGCGACGGTCCCGATCGCCAGCCCCAGAATGAGCGCGGCGATGAAGGGCGAGATGGAGAGTATGGTAGCCATGACGACGAAGGTAGACGGAAAACCTGAATCTCCTGTATGGTAACGCGCCTTGATGCGAGGTGGCAGGGGCCTGTCACCCGGCGGGGCATGCATCGTCCAACGCCATTATCCTCAGCGATGACCACTGACCTGCGGTATCCCATTGGGCGGTTTGCGTATCCCGAGCGAGCCACTCCGGCCGCCATCGCTTCGGCCATCGAGCGCATCGATGCGGCACCGAAGGCGCTCCGTGCCGCAGTCGAGCGACTCCGGCCGGAGCAGCTCGACACTCCGTATCGTCCGGGCGGATGGTCGGTGCGCCAGGTGGTGCATCACGTGCCCGATAGCCATGTGAACGCCTACGTCCGCACCAAACTGGCTCTGACCGAAGACGATCCGGTCATTCGTCCTTACGACGAGCAACTATGGGCCGCGCTCCCCGACACGGCCTCGACGCCTATCGAGACGTCGCTCCTGTTACTGGAGCAGTTGCACCGGCGATGGGTCGCCCTGCTTCGCGCCTGTGATGACGGCGCGTTTGCCAGGCCGCTCCGTCACCCGGAGATCGGCTCCCTTACGCTTGGGCAACTCATCATCCAGTACGGGTGGCACGGCGATCACCACATCGCGCACATCACGGCCCTTCGTGAACGCGAAGGATGGTGACGGCGCGCGAAAGCCCGTCATTCCGGCGAAAGCCGGAATCCAGAAGCCTCCAATGCCTGGCGCCCGTTTTCGCGGGGTGACGAACGTTACCTCGTAGTCACCGCACCAGGTGACGCCGGAACCAGGCGAGCGTGGCCGGCCACGCCTGCTGCGACGCAGCGAGATTGGCGCCCTCCTGGCCGTCCTGCTGGCGAAGAAAGCCGTGGCCGGCCCCCTCGTAGATCGCCTGCTCGTAGGTCTTGCCCAGCGCGGTCATCGCGCTGTCGGCGGGGGCGATGGTCGCGTTCACCCGCGCATCATTCCCGCCGTAAAGGCCGAGTACCGGCGCCCGCACCGAGGCCAGGCTCGACGTCTGGGGCGAGCTGCCGTAGTACACTACCGCGGCTCCGAGATTCGGCGCGTGGGCGGCGTGCTGGAACGAAACCGACCCGCCCCAGCAGAATCCCACTATACCGTAGCTGTCGCCGGCGGCTGGAAGAGCCATGCCATAACGGGCGACGGCGTCGGTGCGGCGCTGTACCTCGTCAGGCGGCAGCGCACGCACGGCCGCCACGGCGGCGTCACGCGGCGGGCCTTCGGGTGTGTCGGAAATGCCTTTGCCGGTGAGATAATCGGGGGCTATTGCAATGAAACCGTCGGCCGCCAGCTGATCAGCCACCGACCGGATCCATGGTGTCAGGCCGTAAATCTCGTGTACAACGATCACCACCGGCGCCTCGC
The DNA here is from genome assembly GCA_035512875.1 of Gemmatimonadaceae bacterium. Taxonomy (GTDB): domain Bacteria; phylum Gemmatimonadota; class Gemmatimonadetes; order Gemmatimonadales; family Gemmatimonadaceae; genus JALZIF01. Next base: position 2,477 of record DATKDD010000202.1, read on the forward strand.
TGCTCCGCTCGGGATAGACCACCCAGGCGCGAACGCTGTCTACATCGCCGTTAGGGATCATTACCCACTCGCCATGCCGCGGCGAGCTGTCCAGCCGGGCCTGAGCCGAATCGTTGCCGGATACCAGCCGCGGCGCCTGGCTATTTCCCGATTCGCTGGTGCCCTGGTTTGCCGGCGCGCAGGCCACCGCGAACAGCACGGCAGAAGCAGTCAACGTCCGAAACGCAATCACGCGGACCTCCCTGATGTGTAGGAGCGATGGCGAGCAGGAGGACCACTCCTCCGCGGTGCACTGGTTTCGGCTCTCGCCGCCGCGACACCAACCCAAAGTACGCAACCAGAGACGCAACCGCTCAAGATGAACCCGCCGCATCACGTGACCGGTCGCTGCCCGAATGCGTCCCCCGGACAGCAGCACGTGTCCCGATGCCGGGAGAGCGTGAAAATCTTCAGCACACTCTCGCATCGCGCGTGGCCATGCCCCAGCGCAGCAATTCGCTCCGTCTCGATCCGCCGCGCCGCGTTCCCGACATTCCCGTGGCGGCCGCATCGGCACGCCTGGCGCCGGAAGAGGAACAGCGTGAAAAGGATCTCGTAACGATCCGGTTGGGATCCCGCCGCCGCAGATGGGCAATCCCGCTCGTTGGCCTCCTCCTTTTTGTCGCCAATGTGGCGGGAGTGGTCCAGCACTGGTGGGTCATCAACGCGGTCATCGTCCTGACCTCCCTGGGCGTCAATGCAGCGTTGACGCACTACTGGACGAAAAGGGCCGAGCCAGATTGGTGGTCCCCTTACGTGTTCGCCACGCTCGATGTGATGCTCATTAGCGTGGCCATTTTCGTGCTCGACCACGGCGCGTTGGGAATGCTCTACTACCTGGCGATCATCCCGTATTCGTTCGACCAGGGACGCGGGTTGGGGCGTTTCACCTCGATCCTTTCGGTGGCCTGCTACCTGGGTTCACGGTTGGCGCATGCCTTCGTCTGGAAGGACGGCGTGGTACACCCCGAGCTGTTCGTGGATGCCCTGATCCTGTTCCTGACCACTTGGCTCGTGGTGCCAATCGCCTCTCGCCTGGTTGGCCGAATCCGGTCCACTCGTGCCTGCATGGCGACGGCCGAGCAGGGTGATCTTACCGTGCGCGCGGCCGCGCGACACAACGATGAGTTGGGCTTTCTCGAGCGCAGCTTCAACCACATGATTCGCGAGGTGGGTACGCTGATCGGAGGTGTGCAAACCGAGTCGGCGACGGTAGCGAGGCTCACCGAGGAGCTCGCGTCGTCGGTCGGGCAGCTTCAGGCCAGTGGAACCGCCCTGGCGAGCGCGACCCAGGACCTCACCACGCAGTCGCAGTCGCAGCGTGCGCTCACGACCACGACGGTAAAGCGGTCCTCGCACGCGAGCACGCTCGCGGGCGACTTGCTGACGCGTGCGGAGCGTATCGAGACCGAAGCGAAGGCACTCGTGACGGGGGCGGGAGCCAGCCGCGATGCAATTGGCCGGGCAGCTGACTCGCTAGTGACGGTGGGGCAGCGGGTGGAGCATGCTGCCCGTGCCGTGGAAACGCTGAGCACGAACTCGGAGACGATCGGTGAGTTCGTCGAGACCGTCTCCAACATTGCGCGGCAGACCAACCTGCTTGCGCTCAACGCGGCGATCGAAGCCAGCCGCGCCGGCGAGCATGGACGCGGCTTTGCCGTGGTAGCCGAGGAAGTGAGAAAGCTGGCAGAGCAGAGCGCGCGGGCGGCCAAGGAGACGGCGGGCATGGTCGCGACGGTTAGAGACACCATCGCGACAGTGGTTCAGACCATGACGGCCGGCGAGCGGGAAGTGCGCGATGTGGGCGACGTGGCGGCGCAGGCAAAGACTGCACTCGATTCGATGCTGCTGAGCATCGACCATGTGGCTTCCGGGGTGGCCGGAGCAGCTGCGGTATCGCGCGAGCAGGC
>DATKDD010000203.1:0-4295 GCA_035512875.1 Gemmatimonadaceae bacterium
GCGATCGACAAACCGTTCTCGCAACTCGCATTCGCATCTCTCCCTGATCCTGCCTGCGCGCTAGAGCACGCCAATCAGCGGCCACCAGAATCGGGCGACGAGCAACAGAATGAGAATCGAGATGAGCGTCATCATCGTTCCAACTCTCACGAAATCAGTCATCCGCAGATAGCCACTGGCGAATGCGATTGTATTGGGCGCCGAGCTGATCGGAAGGGTGAACGCGCAGCCTCCACCGATGGACGCGGCGAAAACGAGCGCCGTTGGCGAGACACCGAACTGTTGCGCGAGGCTGAAGCCTATCGGCAGCATGACGGCGACCGCGGCGGCGTTGCTCATGAACTCGGAGAGCAGGAGGGTGCACAACGCAATGCCGACAATGGCGATGTACGGTGGAACGTGCACGTCGCCAATGGCGCTCGCCGCCAGCCAGCCGGCCGCGCTCGAGCGGTCGATCGCCACGCCCAGCGCGATCGCGCCGCCGTACATCAAGATGACGTTCCAGTGGATGTACCCCTCCAGATCCTCCCACTTGAGCACACCGGCGATGAACATGGCGCCCGCCGAGAGAAGGGCTATTACACCGAAATCCAGGCTTCGCCCTCCGAGAAAAACCCACCCGGCGATAGTGATGAGCATGATCACGGCCACTTTCACTTGCAAGGCACCTATCGGTCCCAGTTCTTCCACCGCCTGGTGCAACGCGGCGCGTGCCTCGGTTGCGTCGATCGCTTCGCTGCGGAAGCTGAGCCTGAGCAGCAGCGGGACGACCATGACCCCGAGGATGACGAAAGGCGCGGCTGCCAGCAGCCACTCCCCGAACGTGATCGTCAGGCCGTGAGTGTTGTTGAGCATCCCGAGAGCCAGTGGCGCACGCGTGCTTCCGAGAAAGCTCGCGTTGGACCCTACCATCGCGCCCCACGCAAGCGACAGAAAGAGCACCTTGCCGTACGCACTATCTCCCGGCCGAATCCGCATCGCCCGAGCGAGCTCGAACGCGATTGGAAAGAGCATCGCCACCGTCGCCTGCGCCGGCATGAACACCGTCAGCAGCGCCGAGGTGAGCATCATACCGGTGGCCAGCTGGTACGGTGACGAGCCGAATCGCGAGAGAAAGGCCAGCGCGATGCGCTTGCTCAGTCCAGACCGGATGAGCGCGGCGGCGAGAATGAACACGCCGAGAATGAAGAAGACCGCCGAGCTGCCAAAGGCGGCGAACGCTTCATTGGCCGGCATCGCATTCGTCAGGCCCAGCATGGCGATCGCAAGCAGGCCGGTTATGCCAACGGGAAGGGCGTTGGTCACCCACAGGGTTGTGCAGAGCAGGAAAACGGCGAGTGCGCTCTTGCCGGCCGCCGAGAGGCCATCGGGCGCGGGAATCACATGTACGGTGATCGCCGCAAGAACACCGGCGGTGACAAACGTTATGCGGAACCAGTCCTGCCAGTTCCGAGGCTCGAGCTGCCGGGTGGCCGGCTCCGGGAACTGACGACGCTCGGCCGGCCACTGAAAGCCGCTGCCGTCGCCGGCGCCGGGGCTTTCCGGGGGTAACGTCGCCGGGGGGGCAGGCTCAGGCGTGTGCGTGGACACTAGCCGCTCGCCGCCGTCCCGAGACCTCGATTGCCGCGGCTAGACGGGTGACGTATTCGTCAGGCAGCCGAATCCGGCCGAGCATCGACTCGGCGTTGCTGCCGTGGTCGTCCGAGCCGCCGGTGATCACGAGGCCGTGACGGTCGGCGATCGCGCGATAATGCGCCTCCATCGCCGGAGTATGGCGCGAGTAGAAGACTTCGACGCCCTCGAGTCCGGCGGCAATGTACCGATCGATGACGTCGTCGCCGATCGTGTCATCATCGGAGCGGAAGCGGCCGGGATGCGCGAGTACGGCAACACCGCCGGCGGCGCGGATCTGGGCGATCGACTCCTCGGGCGTGATCCGCACCCGCTCCACGTACGCGCGTCCACCATTGGCGATCCATTCTTCCGTGAACGCTTCCTTGATCTCGCGGATGTACCCCGCTTCCTGCATCGCCCTCGCGACATGCGGACGGCCCACGTTCTCGTCGCCGGCTATCTCCTGCACGCGCTCCCACGATACAGCCACTCCCAGTTCGTTCAACTTCTCGACCATGAGGAAGGCGCGGCTGAACCGGCCCGCACTCAGCCGTCGCAACTCGCGCTTCAGCGCGAGATCATCCGGGTCGAGTCCGTAGCCCAGCATGTGGATCTCACGCTCATCATCGAGCGTGGAGTATTCGACGGCGGGGATGCACCGAATCCCCAATCGCTCCGCTTCCGCCATTGCCTCGGCCACGCCGTCCATAGTGTCGTGATCGGCGAGCGCCATTGCGGTGAACCCCGCCGTCGCAACGCGCCTGACGACGACTGCCGGCGCATCGGAGCCGTCGGACGCGGTAGAGTGAAGGTGCAGGTCGGCGGGCATGGGGGAAGAGTGATGCGGCTAGGGGAAAGATGAGGAGAAGGAAGTAGGAACTGGGAACCAGGAGTGGAGCGCGTCGAATGAAGCCTGAAGGGCGAAGATCTCCTCACATTCGGGACGTGAATACCCAGTTTCCACTTCCTACTTCCTATTTCCTATTTCCTATTTACCCACTGCTGCCGTTTCCGCCGCAACTCCCTCCCCTCGATATGCGTCGATCAAGATCCTTGCAACCTCGGGGCGCGTGAACTCAGGAGGCGGTAGCTCGCCATTCGTCAGCATCTCGCGCACTTTGGTACCGCTCAGATGCACATGGTGGGAGCGGTCGTGGGGGCACGTCTTGGCCGACGCCATGTTCCCGCATGCCTGGCAGAAAAACGAATGCTCGAACTTGAGCGGAGTAATGCCGAGCTCGTCGAAGGAGAAGCGATCGATGAGCAGTTGCGCATCGTAGGTGCCGTAGTAGTTGCCCACTCCGGCGTGATCGCGGCCGACGATGAAGTGTGTGCAGCCGTAGTTCTTCCGACAGATCGCATGCCAGACGGCTTCGCGGGGCCCGGCGTAACGCATCGCCGCCGGAAACACGCTCAGCATCGCGCGATCCTTGGGGTAGTACTTGTCCAGAATCTCCTCGTACGTCCGCATCCGAACGTCGGCCGGAACATCGTCGTTCTTCGTCGCGCCAACCAGCGGGTGGAGCAGCAGTCCATCCACGCCTTCCATTGCGACTTTCTGCAGGTACTCGTGCGCCCGGTGTACCGGGTTGCGCGTCTGAAAGGCGACGACGGTTTTCCAGCCCAACTCATCGAAGCGGCGCCGTGTTTCGAGCGGCGTAAGGCGGTAGTCCGCGAAGTCGGGGGGACTCGGGCGCTCGACTACCCATACCGGGCCACCGAGGTAGACATCACCTTGCGCGAGCACGCGCGCGACGCCTGGATGCGCCTCGTCCGCCGTACCGAAGCACTGCTCGGCCTCACGCGTCTTGTCGTACGTGTACTTCTCCGTTACCTGGATTATGCCCACGATCCGGCCCGTTGCGTCGGTCAGCGCGACCTCCGCTCCCTCGGCGATGCGATTCGCTTCGTTAGCGCCGACGGCGAGCGTGACTGGGAGCGCCCACACCAGCCCATCAGACAGGCGCATGTTGTCCACCACGCACTCGTAATCGAGCTTGCGCATGAAGCCGGTGAGCGGGCTGAGCGCGCCGACACCGATCATCTCGAGATCGCTGAGCTCCTTCTCGCCAAGAACAATGGACGGGAGCGTGGCAGCGCGGGCGAGCGCTTCATCACGCGCGGTGTCTGTCAGCTCCCGGTTCACGAGCACTCCCCCGTGCGGCACGCTGGGACCGGGAACAGCCTCCCGTGCGCCGCGGGGTCCCGAGACAATGTCACCGGAGGCGGGGATGTAACCGCGCTCTTCGAGCAGTGACATGACCTTCGCTACACTCTCCTCGATCGACTCCGCGTCCGTGTCACAGACGAGATCCGGATTTTCCGGTGCTTCATAGGGATCGTTGACGCCGGTGAAACCCTGGATCTCGCCGGCCAACGCTTTCTTGTATAATCCCTTCAGATCTCGTGAAACGAGGGTGTCGAGGGTGGCATCGACGAAAACCTCGACGAACTCACCGATCTCGCGTCGGCTTATCTCGCGTTGCGCGCGGTACGGGGAGATGAAGGCCGAGAGAACAACGACGTCGTTACGGGTCAGGAGTCTGGCGACGAACGTGACTCGCTCGATATTCTTGTCCCGGTCTTCCTTCGAGAATCCGAGATCGCGTGTGAGCGTCTGCCGAACTACGTCGCCATCGAGCCGTTCCGCATGGACACCGCGCTCATGAAGTATTGCCTCG
>DATKDD010000204.1:0-16815 GCA_035512875.1 Gemmatimonadaceae bacterium
TCCCGCGAGCAGCGTGTCGAGCTGCTCCCGGATGATCTGCTGCCGGCCGACGAGTTGGAGCGAGTGCGCGGGATCGAGTTCGGCGAGGGCCAGCAGCGCTCCTGCCACCGTGGCTTGCGGAGCATGGTCGCCCCCCATCGCATCCAGCGCGATTCGGGCCAAGACTACCCCTCCCGTGCCGCGACCCGCTGCTCTCCTGCGTAATAGCCACATTCGGCGCAGACGCGGTGCGGCCGCTTCATGCTCCGGCAACGCGGGCAGGACTGGATGGCGATGGCGGGCGCATCCTTGTGGGTGTTGCGGGCGCGCTTTTTCCGCTTGGAGGTACGTCGCTTCGGGACGGCCATTGCAATTAATCGGTAAGTAGTGGTGCGCTGCTATTGCGAGAGCTCTCCGAGGCTACGAAGCGCGCTCCAGCGGTTATCTGTTTCGGGCGGACAGTCGCACGGATCTTCATTCAAATCGGCGCCGCAACGTGCACAAAGTCCACGGCACTGCTCCCTGCACTCCAGGAACGTTGGTGCTGCTAGAAGCCACTGTTCGCGGACCGCCGGACGCAAATCCAGTTCCGCGGCCTGCGGCGAGAATACGAACACGTCGGGGTCGTCCGCTTCCTCCGCTCCCGTCTCGGCGAACAGCAGGTGCAGCTCCTCGCGCACCGTCGCTTCGGCGGACTTGAGGCATCGCCGGCACGGCATTGCGAGTGAACCGCTCATGCGGCCACTGAAATAATACCGGCCGCTCCCGGCGGCCGAGACGCGCCCCTCCACGAGCACGGTCTCTCGCGGTCGGACATCGCCATCTTCCCATACCGGGTCATCAGCGGCAAGGCTGCCCTTGACCGTTGCAGCCTGGGACTCCAGAGACCGAATGTCAGTGAACAGCATAACCTTCAAATCTATCCCCGAGCTGGACGGCGGTCAATTTGCCGTCTGCCAGAGGTTTACGGGGTGGAAGACCCTGCCCGGCGCGGGCGCTGGGTCAGGACCCCGCCAGGAGATCCGTATCGGTGAAGAAGAAGCGGGTTTCGCGTGCGGCGTTCTCATCTGAGTCGCTCGCATGGATCGCGTTCCGCTCCTTGGACTCGGCGTAGAGTTTTCGCACCGTACCGTCGGCCGCTTCCCGGGGGTCGGTCGCGCCGATCGCCTCACGCAGCGCAGCGACGGCGCTCTCCTTCTGCAGCACCATCGGCATGCACGGACCAGATGTCATGAAGGCGGTGAGTGAGCCATAGAATGGCCGCTCGCAATGCACTTCGTAGAACGCTTCGGCTTGTGCCTGCGAGAGCCGCAACACGCGCGCCGCCTTGATCTTGAATCCCTGCTCCTCGAGCAGCGCGATGATGTGGCCGGCGTTGCCACGCGCGAAAGCGTCAGGCTTGATGATCGTGAGCGTTCTGTTGGCAACCATGTCTGTCAGGATCCGATGAGTTTGCGAATGATGTCGCCGCGAGACAGGTAGCCTGCCACGTGGCCTTCACTCACGACGGGGACGCCGTCGAGGTCTTTGTTGACCATGAGCGATGCGACTTCGGCGAGCGGTTGATCCGGCGAGACGCAAAGCACCTGGCGCGTCATGACGTCTCGCACGAGCCGACGCTGCCGGCCTGCCTCGACCGGCGTGCGCACCCCGGTGCCGGACTGGAGCTGGCTCTGCATCAGATATCGCACAAGTTCCCGCTCGCTGAGCATACCAACCAGCAGTCCCGATTCGTCGACGACCGGCAGCGCCCCAAAACCACCATCCGCGATGACGGAGGCGGCATCGCGCAACGGGGTGTCAGCGGTCGTCGTTCTCGGCCGGTCGGTCATCACATCGCGCACGGCGAGTTGCTCGGGAAGGTGCACGGCGCGCAACGCCGGAAGCGCAGCCAGCGACTCCGCGTCAGGCGCCGAGGTGATTGCGGCGACGACATCCTGTTGCGACAGCAGGCGCGCGAACGCGCTCAAAACCTGCAGGTATCGGGCGGCGAGCCGGGGTGGCGCGACGATCACCAGCACGATGCGGGCGCCGGTGGACTCCGCGTCCTTCACGTCGCGATGAACCGGTTGCGGCGAAGTGCCGAGGGCGACGACCAGGTCGGCAACCGCGTCGGTGCGATAGTGCATGACGAATGCGCGGTCGCCCATGGCGACTACGTCCTCGCCACGCCCTTCGGCAACACGATTTCGCAGCTTGACCGGATCCTCCACCCCGCCGGCGGCGACGAGGCGGTCCACCAACTGCAGCGCGGAGTCGATCGTCGAGGTAGCCGTTAGCGGCACCACGACGTGGGTTGCCGTGACGAGGTCGCCGAGGGTCACAACCGCTCACGCATCAGCGCCACGAAATCGATGGGCCGTTGGGCCACGCCCATGCCCGCATCGTGAAACGACTGGATCTTTTCGGCGGCGGTCCCGGCGCTCCCGGAGATTATCGCGCCTGCGTGTCCCATGCGGCGGCCGGGCGGGGCGGTTTGTCCGGCGATGAAGCCGACGACGGGCTTCGTCATGTGTTGCCTGACGAACTCCGCCGCTTCCTGCTCATCGGTACCTCCGATCTCACCCATCATCGCGACGGCTGTAGTCGAGGAATCGGCCTCGAAGGCGCGCAGGCAGTCAATGAAGCTGGTGCCGTTGATTGGATCGCCGCCAATGCCGACGCATGTGGTCTGACCGATCCCGGCGCGGGTGAGCTGATAGACGATTTCATAGGTGAGTGTGCCCGAACGGCTGACGACACCCACGGGACCAGGCGTGCAGATAGTGCCGGGGATGATTCCGACCTTGCACTCGCCAGGCGAGATCAAGCCGGGACAGTTTGGCCCGAGCAGACGCGCACCGTGCTCCCTGACGTACGGATGAACGCGCATCATGTCGAGCACCGGTACGCCTTCCGTAATGCAGACGATGAGCGCCACACCAGCGTCCGCTGCCTCCATGATGGCGTCGGCGGCGTAAAGGGGCGGAACGTAGATGACGCTGGTGTTGGCACCCGTCGCACGCACGGCATCGTGAACGGTGTCGAATATCGGGACCGTCTCCTCGAACCGCTGACCGCCCTTGCCCGGCGTGACGCCGGCGACGACCTGCGTACCGTACTCGATCATTTGCCTGGTGTGAAACGAGCCATCGCGACCGGTGATTCCCTGAACGAGCAGCCGGGTGCCGCCGTCGATGAAGACGCTCACGCGGCCGCTCCTTCGGTGGCCAACTCGACCGCCCGCCGCACTGCCTCGTCCATGTCGGTCATCGCCGAAAAGCCGTTCTCGCCGAGGACCCTCACGGCGATCTCCTCGTTGGTGCCGGTTAGGCGGATGACAATCGGCACTCTCAGCGGGTTGGCCCGGGTAGCGGTGACGATGCCGTTGGCGACATCGTCGGTGCGGGTGATGCCGCCGAAGATATTGAACAGAATGGCCTTCACGTTCGGGTCTTGTGTGATGATGCGCAAAGCGCTGACCACCTTGTCCGGATTGGAAGATCCGCCAATGTCGAGGAAGTTGGCCGGTTCGCCGCCGTAGAACTTCACGAGATCCATCGTCGCCATGGCGAGCCCGGCGCCGTTCACGACGCAGCCGACGTTGCCATCGAGCTTGATGAACGTGAGATTTGCCTTTCGAGCTTCGACTTCGCTCTGCGCCTCGGCCGTTTCGTCGCGCAGCGATTCGAGTTCGGGATGGCGCTCGAGCTCGTTGTCGTCGATGACGACCTTCGCATCGAGCGCGAGCACCTCGCCGGCTGGGGTGGTCACCAGCGGATTTATCTCCGCCAACGACGCGCCGCTGTCCTGGAAGACCGTGTAGAGTCGCCGCATGATCGCCGCCGCGGCGCGCACCTGCTTGACTTCGTCGTACAGAAAGAATCCCATGCGCATGGCCTCGAACGACTGCAGCCCATAACGAGGATCGACGGGAAGCTTCAGGATCTTGTCGGGAGTACTGGCGGCGACCTCCTCGATGTCGATGCCGCCGGCCGGACTCACCATGAATACGGCCCGCTTGGACGCGCGATCGACGATGATGCCGGCATAGGCTTCGCTGGCGATGTCGGCAGCTGGCGTGACGAGCACCAGCCCGACGGTCAATCCCTTGATCTGCATGCCGAGAATACTGGACGCGTGCGCTCGCGCCTCTTCCGGCGTGCGGGCCAACTTGACGCCGCCCGCCTTACCGCGCCCGCCGGTGTGGACCTGCGCCTTGACGACGACCGTCCCCCCGAACTCGCGGGCGATCGCGGCTGCCTCGTCAGGCGTCGCCGCAACCCGTCCCGGGGGAATCGGAATGCCGGCGTTGCGAAAAAGCTCCTTGGCCTGATATTCGTGGATGTTCACGCGCGCTCCGGTGCCGGCCCGGCATCGGCTGCCGGGTCGGGAACGATAGTTGTGCCATATTCGCCGCGTACCGCGGCGCGACCATGATTCAACTCGGTAATTATAGCGCGACCTCCGGTGGCTCGCACGAAATCGACGGCCGCGCGAACCTTGGGCGCCATGCTCCCCTCGCCGAAGCTCGCTCCACGATCGAGCGCCTCCGCCTCACTCACGGTTAGATGCGGCAACGGACGTTGTGTGGCCGTGCCGAAGTCGGCATAGACTGCCGCGACATCGGTCAGAATGAGGAGCAGCGATGCGCCCAGATCCCGCGCGAGCACGGCTGCGGCGAGGTCCTTGTCGACGACGGCATCGATCCCCTCCCAGCCAGTGTTCGCATCAGGGAAGATCGGTGCGCCGCCGCCACCGCAGGCGACCACGATGACTCCTGACTCGACGAGCGCCGCAATCACGTCGAGCTCGTGAATGGCGATAGGTGCCGGGCTTGGGACGACCCGCCGCCACCTCCCGTGCGCGTCCTGCTTGACGGCGTGCCCTTCGGCGAGCAGCGCCAGGGCTCGGGCTTCGGGGATGGCGTGACCGATGAATTTCACCGGATCCTTCAGGCGCGGATCATCGGGGCGCACGTGCACCTGGGTCACGATCGTAACCACTGATCGCGTCGATTCGGCTCGGCGTAAGGCATTCTCCAGAGACTGCTGAATCATGTAGCCTATCCAGCCGGCAGTTGCCGCTACCAGAACGCCGAGCGGCAACGGGTCCACCTCGGCGCGGGCGAGCTCGTTGCGCACCAGCTCGTCTCCCACCTGTGGCCCGTTGCCGTGCACGATGCAGAGCTTCCACCCATCGCGCGCCAGATCGACGATCGGGCCGAGGCTGGCGCGGGTATGGCGGAACTGATCGTGGATCGTCGAGCGCACGCCGGCGGGAGAGAGGGCATTCCCACCTAACGCTATGACCGCGGTCCCTGGTGCGCCGGCGCTCATTGGCGTGGCCCGAGCCCGAGCGCGCGGCCGAGCGAGTCGAACGCGGCGCCGAATGCCACCAGATCGCCGCGCGCCAGCGCAGTCTCCATTGCCGCATAAAGCGCTCGCACGCGAGCCTCCAACTGCCCGCCGCGAAGCGTTCCGTCGCCTGCCGGCGGTGGGGAGACAGCTACACCCAGAGCGCCGGGGATCGTCGCGCCGACGCGCGCCGGATTGTCGCGCAGGTGTATGGCCGTTCCGAGCAACGTCGGCGCGCCGTCTCCCCGCCAGGTGTAGGCGCTCTGCACGAGTACCAGGTCGTTGGGTAGCGGGGCGGCGCGCACCGGACCGTGGATGACTCGTGCCTCACGGGGCGCCTGGGTCAAGGTGTCGAGCGCGCGGCGAAGCGACTCGCGGATGGCGGGCCATCGCTCTTCGGACATCGGGAGTGACAAATAGCGCGATTCATGCACCCGCCCGCCCACGGCGACGACGGCCCCGCGGAGGCGTTGCTGCCTATCGAGCACGGGTACCGTCCACGCGGTGGCCGAGCGGCTCCCCTGCTCAACGAGTATCCCATGAAGCGTGGGATCTCCCTGCAGCAGTTCGGTGGCCGCGCCCCCATCCTGTGCGGCGAGATTTCCGCCTCCTTCCGGCTGTGCACGAGTGCCGGAACTGGCCAGCGCCTCGGCCTGCAATCGGGCTCCATCGACTGCCGGCGGCAGCGCATCGGCGAGCGATGGACGAACGGCGGCCCATGTATCGAACAGCGCCGGGACGAGGCGTGCCCACGAGCGCGTCACCGGCTCCGGGAGGTCGGTGAGGACGAGTTGCACGCTTCCGTTGGAACCGTTGACGATCGCGGTCGCCGCGTGGTGCACGTACCGGACGAGCCGCTGACCGAAATGAAAGTGCCGGCTGAGCGGGTAGTGCGCCGAAACGGCGTACAGCTCGACCACCCAGTAGAGGGTGTCCCGCTCGACAACGGGAAAGAGCGTGGTACCCTGCTGAAAGAACGGGGCCAACCGCCTGACGATCTCGCGCGGGTCGCGTTCGAGTAGTACGCGAGTGCCTGCCTCACGCGAGAGGAGAGTATAGTTCTGTGCGCTCCACGCAAAAGCGAATCGCACACGGCGGGAATCGAGCGATGGGCCCGCAATGTCGTCAGACGAGTCCTCGACCAGCAGATAACCCTGTGCGCCATCGACAATGCGCACGGGAGCGATCGGCCGCGAACGATCGACGGATGAGTGGCCTGTGTGCGCGATCACATCTCCGCTGGCATCGGCCAGCGGAGCGGCGATCGATATAGCGGACCACGAACGCGCGGAACCACCCTGCCCTCCCGGCGCCAGCGGGATGATGGCATCGAGCTGTCCATCCTGAGCATTCCACCCCACTCGATGAGGTACGCCGCCGGTCAACCGGGCGGCACCGCGGGTCAGTGCGCTGGGATCCCAGGCGGAGATCGCCGAGGCAGCCGCTGGCGCCGGCAGGGCCCGCACATCATCACCGAGCACGCTCAGGCGATCTACAGCGTACGCACGCCGGGTGTAGACGTCGCGCATCAGGGCGTATGGACGATGCTCGGGTGCCACGTCAGGCATGTCGGCCGAAGCTACCGTGCGGGCAGCGTCGGCAGCGGAGGCAGCGGCCGCGCGCGGCGCGAGTTGCCGGGCTGCAACAGCACCTACGACGAGCAACCCAATGATGGACAACGCGATGCGGAGCTGTCCGGTCCATCCGGACCAGAGAACCAGCGCCGCCACTGCCAGCGTCAGCAGCGAGAGCCAGGTGTTCGCCGGGATCGAACCGCGGCTATCGGCCGCGGTGAACAGCCCATCCGGTCCACTTCCGCCGAGCAGGGTCTGATGTGCGTCGAGTCGGAAGGTCCAGGCGAGGATCATTAGAAGCAGAGCAACGAGCACGAACAGATGCCGTCGCACGTGGTTGGACACGTAGATCCGGCCGCCGGTACGGCGCAAGCTGGGTGTCAGCGCATAGAGGAGACCGACAAGCCCGATCGTTATGATCAATCCGACCAGCGCGCTGTCGCGGAGCGCCGTCTCGAACGGCAACCAGTAAAGGTAGAATCCAAGATCGAGCTCGAACGGGGGCGCGATCTCGCCGAACGGCAGCCCATTCCAGGCGAGAGCGGCCCTGGTCCAGTCGGCATACGACCACGCTAGCAATGCGCCGACCCCGACTGCGAGTATGACGGCGGCGATGTCGAGGTAGTGTCCAGGCAGGTCCTCCCCGATCTCCAGATTGGCCATGCGTCGCGGGATGCGCACCGCGGCGACGGAACGCCGCACGGCGTAGAAGTTCAGAAAGAGAAAGGTGCCCCACGCCGCGAATGCAACGGCGCGCATGACGATCAGCGTGCGCATCCGGAGACGCCATACGGGGAGGGCACCAATGGCCGCGTACCATTGGAACTCTGCGTACGCATTCGCCGCGATGCGGCCCCCCAGAAGCAGGAGGGCGACGCTGAGGATGGCAGCACCGATCCAGCGCCGGCGCGTCACGCTACACCACGACGCCCTGCGCGCGAAGCCACTGCTCGAACTCGCCGCGAATTGCCTGAATACGCTCCGCCGAGCGTGCTTCGAATCGCATAACGAGTACCGGTTGCGTGTTGGAGGCACGGATGAGTCCCCATCCGTCGCCGTATAGCACCCGTACGCCATCGACGTCGATGACGTCGTGGGCAGCGCGAAAGTGGCGCACCGCGTCCTCGACGATGCCGAACTTCCGCGCGTCTTCCACGTGGATCCGGATTTCAGGCGTGGAGACGAACGGCGGTACGTCGGCAAGCAGCCCCGACACGGTGTCGCCGGAATCCGCCAGAATCCGCAGTAGCCGCCCCGCGGCATACATGGCATCGTCGTGGCCGTAAAAGCCTTCCTCGAAGAACATGTGCCCGGACATTTCGCCTGCGACGGGAGCCTGTTCGGCCTTCATCTTGTCCTTGATCAGCGAGTGGCCGGTCTTCCACATCACGGGTTTGCCGCCGGCCGCGGCGATCGCATCGGGCAGCGCCTGCGAACACTTCACATCGAAGATCACCGCCTGCCCATGACCGGTGCGCGCGAGCACGTCGCGCGCGTAGAGTATCAGGACGTGATCGCCCCAGACGATCTCGCCACGCTCATCGACGACGCCGATGCGATCGGCATCGCCGTCGAATGCGATTCCGATGTCGGCACGCTGCTCACGAACGGCGGCGATGATGTCACTCAGGTTCTCGACAACCGTCGGATCAGGGTGGTGGTTGGGGAACGTACCGTCGCTTTCGCAGAACAGTGTCGTCAGGTTGGCGCCAAGTCGCCGCAGCAGCTGTGGGCCCACCACCGCGCCGGCGCCGTTGCCGCAATCGAGCACCACGCGCACCGGGCGCGACAGTACCCCGACCCGCTCGACCATGTCGGCGAGATAGCGCTCGATCACGTCTTCGTACTGGACGACACCCTCGCCGGTTGCAAAGTTCCGCGATTCAATGATTTCGTAGAGTCGCTGGACCGCGTCGCCGTGGAGCGACGCGGTGCCGGCGCTCAACTTGAAACCGTTGTACTCGGCTGGATTGTGCGAGCCGGTGATCTGAATACCGCCGGCGACGGGCAGTTTGTGCAGTGCCCAGTAGAGCAGCGGCGTGGGGACCACTCCGATGTCGATGACATCGAATCCAGTCGAGGTGATGCCGCTTACCATCGCGTCACGAAGCATTCCACCGCTCGGCCGGTTGTCGCGGCCGACGGCGATGGCGCCGCGCGCACCGAGTGCGCGCAGATGCGTGCCGAACGCTCGCCCCACCAGCGCCGCGACCTCGACGGTCAGGTCCTTGCCGACGATGCCGCGTATGTCGTATTGCCGAAAAATGCCTTGCGAGATGTCCATGACGTATTCGAAAGACCACGGGGCCGCCGCGCGGCTCCGTATCGTTCAGCGTTCCCGCGTCCCGGCGACCGGAGACGCATCGCCGGCAACCGCCGGCGCCGCGAGATCCATCGGTAGCAGCGTGCCGGCGCGCGCGAATCGAATCACCGGCTGCGGGTAAACGCCAAAGAGCAGGATGAGCGCCACCGTCGTGCCGATCACGAAGCGTGTGGCGCCCGGGACCAAGGGCAACTCTGGCGCATCCTGCGGCCGCGGACGCATGAACATCACCATCACTACGTACAGGTAGTACCCGGCAGATACGACACTGGTCAGCACCAGCCAGATGGCCAGATAGTTCTTGCTTTGCTCGAGCGCGGCCTCGATCACATACCACTTGGCGAAAAATCCGATTCCACCGACGATGGGAAAGCCGAGCAAGGCGAGCATGTACACGGCCATCGCGAGCGCAAGCCACGGACGGACGCGCCAGAGTCCGGCGTAATCCGAGATCTGCTGGCGCCGTTCTCCCTTTGCGGACACGGCCATAACGACAGCGAATGCGCCCACGGTGGCAAGCGTGTACGCCACCAGGTAGAACAGGAACGCCGACGCGCCGATCGGCGTGCCGACGACGATGGCAACCATCACGTAGCCGGCGTGCGCGATGCTGGAGTAGGCGAGCAGCCGCTTTATGCTCTGCTGCGCGAGGGCCACGACGTTGCCGACCACCATCGTCAGAACGGCGAGATACCATAGCGCAGTCGCCATCGCGGCGTCGGTTTGCGGCAACAACGGAAACGCCTCGAGCCACACGCGCACGAACGCGGCAAACGCTCCCGCCTTCACCGCCGTCGCCATGTAGGCGGTGTAAGGCGTGGGCGCCCCATCATACACATCGGGCGCCCACATGTGGAACGGCGCGACCGCCACCTTGAAGGCGAACCCGACCAGAAGCAGCGCGATGCCGATCTGCATCATCGGCGCATCGGCGATACCGCCGGAAGCAGCCACGACTTCGCCGATTGCCTGCAGGTTCGTCGAGCCGGCAGCGCCGTAAATGAGCGCGATCCCGTAGAGCAGGAAGCCGGTTGCAAAGGCTCCGAGCAGAAAGTATTTGAGCGCCGCCTCGGCGCCCCGGCTGCTCCGCCTGTCGATTCCGGCGAGGACGTAGACCGCTATCGACATGAGTTCGATTCCGAGAAACACGATCATCAGATCGCGTGCCGCGGCCAGCAGCATCATGCCTGACGTGGCGAACAGCAGCAGCACGTGCGCTTCGGCCGGAGCGTAGTCTTCCCTCTCGTCGTAGTCGAGCCCCATGAGGAGCGTGAACGCGGTGGCCAGTAGAAAGATGAGGTTTGCGGCCCACCGAAAATTGTCGACGGCGATAATGCCCGGTGCGGCGCTCGCGCCGGTCCACCAGTAGTAGACGACGACCACCGCGGCGAGGAGCGTAATGACGAGAGCGCCGATGGCTACTTGGCGACGGCGGTATTCACTTTCCTTGTTCCACACGGAAACGAGCAGCAGCACCATCGCGCCGACGAGGACCAAGATGTCCGGGGCGAGCGCCGCGGACAGGTGAGCGGGATTCGAAAGATCGAACCGCATCGTCAGCGCCCTCCCGTCGTCACCGTGACTGCCGCGCCGCCCGATACCGTCTGCACGAACTTGTTCGCCGATGCTTCCATGCGGTCGAGTACGGGAGCGGGATAGATCCCCATCCAGAGGATCATCACCGTGAGTACTCCCATGATCGTGAGTTCACGGCGGTTGAGATCGGTCAGGCGTGCATTCTCCGGATTGCTCAACGGCTCGAATAGCATGCGCTGAATGGCCCACAACAGATAGGCGGCGGCGAAGATGACGCCGGTTGCCGCGATCACCGTGAAAAATGGCGCGGTGCGGAACGAACCGGCGAGCACCAGAAACTCGCCGATGAAGCCGTTGGTTCCGGGCAGGCCAATGCTGCTCAACGATACCAGCGTCAACAACGCCGCGAACATGGGGGCAACGCGCGCGATACCGCCGTAGTCGGCGATGAGCCGCGAGTGACGCCGCTCGTAAATAATGCCGATGAGAAAGAAGAGCGCGCCGGTCGAGATACCGTGGTTGATCATCACCATCAGCGCGCCCTGCACACTCTGCAGTGTGAGCGCAAAGATGCCGAGCATGACGAAGCCCAGGTGGCTCACCGACGAATAGGCCACGAGCTTCTTGAAATCCGGCTGCACCATGGCTACCAGCGCGCCATAAATGATGCCAATGACCCCCAACGCCAGGATCGACGTTCGGATCGCCGGGGACATTGCTGCCTCGGGGAAGAACGGCATGGCGAAGCGCAGGAAACCGTAGGTGCCCATCTTGAGCATGATGCCGGCCAGAATCACCGAGCCAGCAGTCGGCGCTTCCACGTGCGCGTCAGGCAGCCACGTGTGGAACGGGAACATCGGCACCTTGATCGCGAACGCCAGGAAGAATGCGAAGAACAGTGCCGTCGTCATCGGGATCAGCCGCCCGAAGAAGTCGAACGCATTCGCATCCGCCTGCGCCAGGGCCAGGATCTGGTCGTAGTTGAAGGTCGTCCCTCCCGACTGCAGCCACAGGTACAGAATGGCCACAAGCATCAGGATCGAGCCCACCATCGTGTAGATGAAGAACTTGAGACTGGCGTAGATCCGCCGCTCGCCGCCCCAGATACCGATGATGAAATACATCGGTATGAGCATGATCTCCCACATCACATAGAACAGAAGGAGGTCGAGCGCGACGAAAACGCCGATCATTCCGGTGGTGAGCACCAGGAGAAGGGCGTAATAGCTCCGTGCCTTGAGGCGAATGCTCGTCCAGCTTCCCAGCACCGCGAGCGGCATGAGGAGCGTGGTGAGCAGTACCATGAAAAGCGAAATGCCATCGATTCCGAGGGTGAACCGTGCGCCCCACTCGGCGATCCATGGGAGATCCACCACCGCCTGCCAGTCGGCGACTCCGATGTCGAACGACCACCAGAGGCCGATCGAGAGCACGAATTCGGCGGTGAGTACTACCAGCGCCAATGTTCTGTGCGCTCCAGTGGTGGCGTGCTCGTCGCGTTCGCTCGGTGCCGGCCCGGGCAACAGATACAGCGCAATGGCACCGAGCAGCGGCAGGATGAGCAGGGCCGGAAGAATCCAGCCGTTGTAGTCGATCGATGCGAGCAGGTCGCGCATGGCCTAACGAAGAGTGAAGGCACCCAGTACGGCGAGCACGCCAACGACGATGCCCCAGGCGTACGAGCCGACCTGCCCCGATTGAAGCTGCGAACCGATCCAACCCACACCGCGAGCCAGGTAGGCGCTGCCATTCACGAACAGCCCATCGATGATTCCGATATCGACACCCCGCCAGAGCACTCTGCGGGAGAAGCCCACCGTCGGCCTGACGACCGCGGCGTCGTACGCTTCATCCACATAGTACTTGTCGGCCAGGATACGATCCATCCCATGCTCCTCCGGTGCCTCACGAGCAGTCACAAGGCGGTCCGGTTTGAGCCGCATGTAGGCGAACACCGTGCCCAGCATGGCGACGAGCACGGCGGCACCGATGAGCAGTACTTCAACCTCGGCCGGCGGCAGCGCAGGCGCGCCCTGGGTTATCGTCAGCGTCGCTCCGCCCACCACCGGCTCCAGCCAGTGCTCCAGCAGCGCTTCAAAGGGCCCGACTGGCAGCAGGTGCGGAAGGTTCAACCACCCGCCTATCGCCGCCAGAATGCCGAGTACGACCAATGGCCCCGTCATCACCCACGGAGCCTCGCGAAGATGCCGCTGCTCGGCGTCTCCCGTGCGATTCGGTCCGTGAAAGGTGTAGATCATCATCCGCGTCATGTAGACCGCGGTTAGCAAAGCCGCACCGAGCGACAACGCGTAAATCGCATACAGCAGCATGTGTCCGGGAATCCCCAGCCAGCTGGCGTCGGCGAGGATCGATCCACTGGCCCGGGCGAAAAC
Organism: Gemmatimonadaceae bacterium; assembly: GCA_035512875.1. Taxonomy (GTDB): domain Bacteria; phylum Gemmatimonadota; class Gemmatimonadetes; order Gemmatimonadales; family Gemmatimonadaceae; genus JALZIF01. The sequence continues at coordinate 13,142 of DATKDD010000204.1, forward strand.
GGAAGCCAGGATCTCGTCTTTCGAGAAGAAGCCCGAGAACGGCGGAATGCCGGCGATCGCCAACGTGGCGATCCACATCAGAACGAAGGTGACGGGCATGTATTTCCGCATGCCGCCCATGTTCCTCATGTCCTGCGCATCTTCGTGGTTGTGGGTGTGGTGATACGCCCGGTGCATGGCGTAGATCACCGAGCCCGCCCCGAGGAACAGAAGTGCCTTGAAGAACGCATGCGTCGTCAGGTGGAACACGCCGGCGACATACGCTCCGACACCCACACCCACGAACATGTAGCCCAACTGCGAGATCGTGGAGTACGCCAGCACCTTCTTGATGTCCCACTGCTTGAGGCCGATCGTCGCCGCGAGGAAGGCGGTGAGCGCGCCAATGATCGCCACCGTCAGGCTCGCGACTGGCGAGAGCGCAAACAGAAATCCGCTTCGCGCCACGAGGTACACGCCCGCCGTGACCATTGTCGCCGCATGGATGAGCGCAGAAACCGGTGTAGGGCCCGCCATGGCATCCGGGAGCCAGGTGTACAGCGGTATCTGGGCGCTCTTGCCCGCGCAACCGAGAAAAAGGAAAAGACAGATCGCGGTCACCAGCATGCCGCCCATTTCGAGCTGGCCGGCGCGCTGTGATACGCCCACGAAGTCGAGCGCGCCCAGGTTGGCGTACAGCATGAACATGGCGACCAGAAATCCGAAGTCGCCAATGCGATTCATTATGAATGCCTTCTTCCCCGCGTCCGCGTTCGCCTTGTCGGAGAACCAGAAGCCGATCAGGAGGTACGAGCAGAGTCCCACTCCCTCCCATCCGATGAACATGACCGGATAGCTGGCGCCGAGTACCAGCACGAGCATGAAGGCGACGAACAGATTGAGATAGGCGAAGTAGCGCGGATACCCCGGATCCTCCCGCATGTAGCCAACGCTGAAGACGTGGATGAGGAACCCGACGCCCGTAATGATCAGCGTCATCAGCATGGAGAGCTGGTCGAGCTGAAAGGCCCACGTCAGCTCGAGGTCGCCCATCGGAATCCAGCGAAAATACTCCTTTACGAACGGGGTGTGCAGTTCTCCTCTGCCAAGCATGATACCGAACAGCGCCACCGACATGACGAAGGCGAGACCGAGCACGCCCGGCCCGACTATGCTGGTCAACCACGCGCGAGGGTGCGCCGCGGCATTCACCGCCGGTTCATGGCCGGTGTGGGCGGTCTCGGCGCCCGTGCTGGCCCCGTGATCCGCAAGGGAGTGGAGTGACGGATCTGATGGCCCCGCTCGATAGGCGTGCATGAGCGAGATCGCGCCATTGATCACGAAACCCAGCAGCGGGATCAGCGGAAGGATGCCGATCCAGTCGGCAAGGGTTCCACTCAGCGGATGCGCGCCAACGCCAGCGGCGCCTTGGGACTGGAGGATCACCCTTTCAACAAGTTGATGTTCTTGAGGTCGACCGACTCGTGATGTCGAAAGATCCCGATGATGATTGCCAGCCCGACGGCCGCCTCCGCTGCGGCAACCGCGATCACGAACACGACGAACACCTGACCGGTCATTCCGTGCAGCCGGGAGAGCGCGACGAACGTCAGGTTCACGGCGTTGAGCATCAGCTCCACGCACATGAAGATGATGATGACGTTACGGCGTGTCAGCACGCCGACGACGCCAATCGTGAACAGGATCGCCGAGAAGAAGAGCGATTCGGCTAGCATTTCAGGCCCGGCGTTTGGCGATGAGGACGGCGCCGACAATGGCGGCGAGGAGCAGGATGCTCGCTATCTCGAACGCGAGCAGATACTCGCGGAAAAGCGGCTCTGCGATACCATCGATCACTCCCCGCGACGAATCCCGCACGACTGGCGCCTCCGGCGGGAACTGCTGCCGAAGCACGACGAGCAGCTGGGCGACCAACGCCAATCCCACGGCACCGGCGGCGATGAGCCCCCACTTGCCGCGGATATCCGCGATTTCCGATGGATCGCCCAGATTCAGCAGCATTACGACGAACAGAAAGACCACCATGATCGCGCCGGCGTAGACGAACACCTGAATCGCGCCGATGAATTGCGCATCGAGCATGATGTAGAGCGCGGCGAGGCTGAACAACGTGTTCACCAGCCAGAGCGCGGCGGCCACGGGCCCCTTGCGCGTGACGAACGCCAGCGCCGAAGCGATGGCGATCAGGCCGAACAGGTAGAAGTGAAACTGATAGAACAGGCCGGACGATTGCATCACTCGCCCTTCGGATCGTCGGGATCCCACATCTCGGTCACCGGATGCGTCTGCGCCATCAGCCGCTCCAGATCGTAGACGAATCCTTCCCGGCTGTACTCCGAGTTTTCGTAATGCCTTCCGACGTGGATGGCTTCCTCCGGGCACACTTCCTGGCAGTATCCGCAGAAAATGCAGCGGAACTCATCGATCTCGTAGACGAGCGGGTAGCGGTTCCCTTCCTCATCCTCGCCAGGCACGAGATTTATGCAATTCGCCGGACATATCTGGGGACACAAGCCGCAGGCAACGCACTTCGCCTTGCCGTTTTCATCGGTGAGCATTCGGTGGGTGCCCCGCCAGCGCGGAGCGATCGGCCACTTTTCCTCCGGGTATTGCCAGGTGACCTTGCGAGGCTCCAGCAGGTGCTTGAACGTGAGCGCCATGCCCGACAGCATCGCGCGCACGTAGCTCACCTCTTCCACTGGCCGGGCAAGAACCTTTACCTGAATAGTCATGAATCCTCAATCTCCCTGCGGGGCAGGAGCGACGCGTCCGCGCGCCGAACGCGCGCGCAGCCGCGCAATCCCCTCCCGCTGCACGATGCTGCTTGCCGGATTCACCAGCCGTCCACGATCGAACACGAAGAAGAGAAGCAGCACGAGGACGGCGTTCAGGATCATCAGAGCCGCGCCATAACGCCAATCCCGCGGGACCCCATAGGCATCGAGCGCGAGGACGGCGCCGGCGATGATCACGATGTAGACGAGCGCCATAGGCAGCATCACCTTCCACCCCAGGGACATCAGTTGATCGTAGCGGAAACGCGGCAACGTCCAGCGGATCCACATAAAGACGAAGAGAAAGATCGTCGTCTTGATGAAGAACAGGATGCCGGTGGCGATTGTCCACAGTCCCGACTGCGACAGGTTGTCCCGGAGCGTGAACGGGAAATCCCATCCGCCGAAGAACAGCGTAACCATCAGTGCGCTGGCCGTCACCATGTTCGCGTACTCGGCAATGAAGAACATGGAAAACTTCATCGCGCTGTACTCGGTGTGATAGCCAGCGATCAGCTCCGACTCCGCTTCAGGCATGTCGAAGGGAAGCCGGTTGGTCTCGGCCAACGCGGCGACAAAGAAAATGAAAAAGGCGATTGCCAGGCCGAACGCATTCCAGACCGTCGTAGCCTGCTGCCAGATGATGTCGTTGAGCGCGACGTTGCCCGCGAGCAACAGCACGGCCACCGTCGACAATCCGAGCGCAATCTCGTACGACACCATCTGAGCGCTCGCCCGCAAGCCGCCGAGCAGCGAGTACTTGTTGTTCGACGCCCAGCCGGCGATGACTATGCCGTATACGCCGAGCGAGGCGAGCGCCAGAATGTACAGGAACCCGATCGGCAGGTTTGCTACCACCATGTCGATGCGTCCGAGTGGACTCGCCCACGGGGATGCAAA